>DASZKQ010000405.1:0-6908 GCA_035552835.1 Mycobacterium sp.
CGACGTCGACCACGGCACGTATCCCTATGTGACGTCATCGAATCCGACGGCGGGCGGCGCGGCCGTCGGATCCGGCATCGGCCCGACCCGGATCACCACCGTGCTGGGAATCCTCAAGGCCTACACCACCCGGGTGGGCTCCGGCCCGTTCCCCACCGAGCTGTTCGACGAGAACGGCGAGTACCTGTCGAAGACCGGCGGCGAATTCGGGGTCACCACGGGTCGGCGCCGGCGCTGCGGCTGGTTCGACGCGGTCATCGCCCGCTATGCCACCCGGGTCAACGGCATCACCGACTACTTCCTGACCAAGCTTGATGTGTTGTCCAGCCTGGAAACGGTGCCGGTGTGCGTCGGCTATCGGATCGACGGGGCGCATACCAACGAAATGCCAATGACCCAAAGCGATCTGCACCGCGCCGAACCGATCTACGAGGAGCTGCCCGGTTGGTGGGAGGACATTTCGGAAGCGCGGGACTTCGACGACCTGCCCGCTAAGGCGCGGGACTACGTGTTGCGGCTGGAAGAGCTTGCCGGAGCGCAGGTTTCGTGCATCGGCGTCGGTCCCGGACGCGATCAGACCATCGTGCGCCGCGACGTCCTGCAAGGTCGCCCGTGACGGATTCCGAACCGAACCCAAAAGAACTCGATCCCGAATACGAGCATCACGGCGGCTTTCCGGAATACGGCCCGGCCAGTCCCGGCGCGGGATTCGGCCGGTTCGTGGCGTCCATGCGCCGGCTGCAGGACCTCGCGGTATCGGCGGACCCCGCCGACGACGTCTGGGACGATGCGGCCGATCGTGCCGCGGCGCTGGTGGAGCTGCTGGGCCCGTTTGCAGCCGATGAAGGCAAGGCGCCGGCCGGGCGGACACCCGACCTGCCCGGTATGGGCAGTCTGCTGTTGCCGCCGTGGACCTTGACACGGTATGCCCCCGACGGCGTCGAAATGACTGGCTATTTCACCAGGTTTCATGTCGGCGGCAACCACGCGGTGCATGGCGGTGTGCTGCCGCTGCTGTTTGACCATATGTTCGGGATGATCTCGCACGCCGCGGGACGGCCGATCAGCCGGACGGCCTTCCTGCACGTCGACTACCGCAAGATCACTCCGATCGATTCGCCGTTGGTGGTGCGCGGTCGGGTCACCCGAACCGAGGGCCGCAAGGCGTTCGTGTCCGCCGAATTGGTCGACGATGACGCGGTGTTGGCCGAAGGCACCGGCCTGATGGTGCGGTTGCTCCCGGGTCAGCCCTGAGCAACGGTTTTCTCGGCCCCTCGCGCGGCGGACATATCCTTGAGCGGTGACTGACGGCATGACCGAACGCCCTGCCGCCGACGAGAAAACGTCGGCGATCGTGGTGGCCCCACAGGCAGGTGACGTGCGCGCCGGCGGGGACGGCGATGTCAGGCCCCGCGTGATGCTGTTGGGTTCCGGCGAGCTAAGCCGGGAGCTGGCGATCGCCCTGCGGCGGCTGGGCGCCGAGGTGATCGCGGTCGATGAGTACGCGTATGCGCCCGCGCACCGGGTCGCCGACCAGTCGCTGGTAATCACCATGACCGACGCCGACGAGTTGTCGGCGGCAATCCTGCGGCTGCATCCCGACTTCGTGGTGACCGCCGCCCACGCGGTCTCCATCGATGCCCTCGATGCGCTGGCGGCCGGACCAGGCAACGAGCTCGCCGAACTGGTGCCCAGCGCCCGCGTCGTGCGGCTCACCGCCGACCGCGAGGGCCTGCGCCGGCTGGCCGCCGACCAGCTGGGCCTGCCCACCGCGCCGTTCTGGTTCGCCGGATCGGTCGGCGAGCTCGAGGCGGTGGCCGCGCACGCGGGGTATCCGCTGCTGGTGAAACCGGTGGCGGGGGCGGCCGGCCCGGGAGGCTCGGTGGTCGCGGGACCCGAGGACATCGCGCCCGCCTGGCAGCGTGCGGCGGGGCCGCAAGCAAAACGGCGGGTGCTGGCCGAAACGGTGGTCGAGATCGAGTTCGACATCACCCTGTTCGCGGTCCGCAGCGAAGGCACACACGGGCCGGTAATCGAGTTTTGCTCACCCATAGGCCATCGCCGCGCCGAGGCCGACATGGTGGAATCCTGGCAACCGCAGAAAATGAGCAGCGCTGCGCTGGATGCCTCCAAATCGATCGCCGCGCGAATCGTCAAGGCGCTCGGTGGGCGCGGGGTCTTCGGCGTCGAATTGATGATCAACGGCGATGAGGTGTACTTCGCCGGCGTCACCGCATGCCCGCAGCAGAGCGCTTGGGTAACCCTGCGCACCCAGCGGCTTTCGGTGTTCGATCTGCACGCACGGAGCATTCTTGGCCTGCCGGTGGACACCGTCATCATTTCGCCGGGTGCCGCCCGCACGATACCAAGGGCCCGTGCGAGGGATGGGTTTCCCAGCGCCGACGCGCTCAGCGGTGCGCTTGGTACCCCGGAAACCGATCTCCTGGTATTCGGGCGCCCGCCCGCCGGCGCGGCGGACCAACTGGGTCTGGCGCTGGCCACAGCGCCAGACGTGGTGACCGCGCGCGACCGCGCCCGACAGGTGGCGACCGCCCTCAATATGCGAGACTCACGCGGGTGAGCTACGCGGGAGGTAACGGGGGCGTGTTCCTTGAGCGGGCGCGCGTGGGGAGGTCAGGGACTGGCCGTGACGCGCTGGCGGCCCTCGACGCCGGCCAGCGTGTCGCCTTCGCCACGTCGGAATGCGGCGTCCGGAGCCGCCGCGCCATAGATTAAGCGACGTGCGGATTGCGGCGTTCATCTTGAGTCTTGTCGCGCCCGTGCTTGGGTGCTTAGCGATCTGGCACACCACGGGCGGCCGTATCACGGCCACCGAGATCGGTGTTCTGTCACCGGTAGCGACGTTCACAGCGGCAGGCGTCGCTTTATTGATCGCAAGCCGCGACCGGCACGACCGGATGAAAGAACGCAGCGACGCCGCACTCGGTCAAGCGCGCCTCGTATTAATCGAAACCTGAGTCGCTAGTGAAAACCGGCTCGCGATCAATGTGGACAACTTCGGCCGCGAGCCGATTCGCGATGTCGAATTGGTGTCAGTCGATCTCCACACCAACAGCGGGGTATTCCGCCTTGGCCTCCGGGCCACCCCTCGGGTATCGGTCATCACTCGTAGGGAAGGGCCGTTTTCGGGTGCCTACCGCGAAGGCGACTGGGCGATAGGCGATCTCAGGAACGACGACGGTGTGCCGTGGCTGGGGGCTGACCGCCCATTTTATACCGAGGTCAAGATCAAATTCGATGATGCTGACGGCCAGCGGTGGCTGGGATCGATCCAAGGTGAACCAAGACACGAGATACCTATCCCACCGAAACCGTCGTGGTTGAAAGGCCGCTGGCGTCGTTGGAAAGCTCAGCGCGCTTGGAGACTCGCGCTTTATGGACGTCGTCCTCCCTATTGGCTCGCATATCTCGCCTACGGGGTGGCCTACGTCGTCTACGGGCTCCTATACGTGGCCGACGTAGTGCGCTATTGGCTCGCCCGGGTCGCCGACTAGTTGCATACAGCAACCGGTACAGCAACGGAGTCGATCAACTACTCAGACGCGGATTGAAGCGACGTGGTTCCTCAGTGCAGCGTGTCCGGGCACAGATCATGCTGCGCGGTGGCAACAATGCCTGGCATGTCGACACCCCACCCCGACACAAGTGCGCGGCCTCAGCCGGCGACAAACCATCACGGAGCCGCACACAAATGAAGCGCCCCACCGCCAGGGGATCTGTGAGACCTCCCGTGCCGATGTGGTTCTGGGCGAGATCATTCAGAAACGATTGATCGTCAGCGTGGGCCGGCGCGGCGAACCCAATCCCAGCGACCGCAGCCCCAATCGCCAAAGTAGCTGTGGCGACGCAAGTTGCACGGGACAACATGCTTCCACCCCCCGTTGGTGACGCTCGTGTTTGGTGACGTTGCCCGATTCGTCGATGCGAGCCTATGCGCTTGCTCAGTTACTCACGTCGGGATTTGTGAACATTCCCGTGGCGCGGTTGTAGCCCACTCGGCCAGCTCGCGGCGTTCATCTAGCAGCGCATCCGCCACGTTTATCGCCGGCAGCGGCCCGCCCCGCTGCCGAGCCGCGCCGAGCCGCCACCAATCGCAGCTCGGAGTCGGTGGTCTCGATGTCACGCAATGGTCAAGTCGATGACGACGAGTTCACCGTCGGCTTAGGCGATTTGACCTAGCGCCGTTTCTCGCGTGCCTGCACGTCGCCCAGCGCGCGGTCCGGGCCGCGGGCCGAGGGCAAGAAGGACGCCTACGCCTGCTGGGAGGCTGACTGAGCGGTTATGGTGCGAGCGTGATAATGCCGGGTTCCATGGGTGGTGTCGGGGCCACCCCGCTGGTACCACCACCATTGCCGCCTCCTCCTCCGCCGCCCCCTGGCGGAGGACCGACAACGGGAGGTGCCTTCTTCGGTGGGGCGGGCGCCGCCGCGTGTCGCGGTTTTAGCGTCTGGGCGTCCGGTACCTGTGGTAGTGGTGGAACCGGATTGGTCGCATTAGCTCCTTCGATGAAGGAGGTTAACTTCACCCGGTGTCTTGATCCATTCCGGTTGGTGAAGCCCACCTGATGGTTCGGACAGTAGGCTCCCGCTGATGCAATGAGGAATCGGGTCTCGGTGCGACGGAGACGGCCGGGGTCGGCACCAGGGGTGACGGTGTTGGCGAAGTCCACCAGCTCGTCCACTACGGTATCCGCAGGAACGCCGCCGTCTAATTCGCCACAAACCTCATGGGCGGTTTTGATGAGGTCTGGTATGCCCGAAACGGCGGGGACGCCTTCTTGACTGAGTAGTGCCAGGAACTGGTCGTCCTGGCTTGGGTCGGCTGATGCTGCGCCGCCGCGCAGAATTGCGGCGCCGGTTAGCACCACGATGGCGGTAACCAGGGAGCCGGCGTGGGTGGTGATGCCGGTGAACATGGCAGGGGTTTCCGTTCTGCTAAGGCCCCCCTGACGGGTTTTGGATTGTGATCTATGCCACACGTGTGGCTGTAGGTCGGACTCCCCCCGGCACCCTGGAAATTAACTGTGCGTTTCCCTTGAATTCACCAATAAAGGGTGCGCAAGCGTTCGATCCCATACGCTTGCCGTTCCGTCGAGGCAGCGTCACAAATGTTGTGGCCCACTCGGCCAACTCGCGGCGTTCATCCAGCAGCGCATCCGCCACGTGTATCGACGGCAGCGGCCCACCGCGCTCCCGAGCCGCACGGCGAAGAGCCGCCACCAACCGCAGCTGGGAGTCGATGGTGTCGATGTCGCGATGGTAGGTAGGAGTGATTGGTCAGTCAGGTCGCGTCGGGTTGCTTGACCATTAAGTCGATCGAAGCGAGTTGCGCCGTATCTGATAGTGCGACTACTTGCCAGATGCCCAGTTCGTCGGCGTTTATATTGATGCCACAACCGCACGGCGCTCTCACTAGGTCGCCTGGATTATCAACCACCAGCGCCAGGCTGGTTCTACCGCACGTTTCGCCCGAGGGATTGCGCGCCTCGAACGCGATGGTGTACTTGCCAGCGTCGACACCACCTGCTTCGATCACGCTGAACACGGCAAGGCTTAGTTGGGTTGGAACCATGACGACGGTGACGTTCTGCCACGGCGCGCCCAGGACGTGCACAAATCCACGATCATGCGCGACGGTGTTTCCGAGCACCAACGCAGATACAAGTAGGTGCTCTGTCGTTTTCCGGTCGCCGCTTCCTGCAAGCCCGCCCCTACCACCAGGCGCCCGCAGCAGAACCTTCGCCGATCTTGATTTCGGTATCTCCGCCCGAGCCTCCATCGACGCCGGCGATGTGGCCGCTGCCCTCAGTGCCGCCGCCCGCGTGGGGTGTCGGGGGTCCGTCGTAGACCACCCGGCCGCCACCACCGCCACCGGCGCCGGGCAACTTCCCGGCTTGGCCTTCGACGATAATTTTGGCCGCGTCACCGCCCCTTCCTCCAGCCAGTGAGCCTGTGCCGATAACGCCGCCGCCGCCTCCACCACCTCCGAGCAGGCCACCCATTCCGCCGACGATAACGGTCTCCCCCTGCACCGTGACGCTAGTTGAGCGCTCAGATTTGTCGATGACCTCCGCCGCTTCTTCGTCAGTCAGGTGCCAGCCCGCCTCTTCGCCGGCTTTGACCGCCCGGTCGTACTCCGCCAGTTGTGCGTCTTTCCACTGCCGCAGTGTTTCGACTGGAAATTGGGCTTCCTGCTCTTTGTTGTCGACCAGCTCATGGTGGAAAAGGCAGAGAATAAGAAGGTTTTCGGCGCTCCTGTTGGCCTCGGCATCCATCTGCGGGTCCCATCGCGGGCCGTGTTCGGAGCGAGCGCAGATATGAGCGATCCGCGAATTCGGGATTCGCTGGCCGTCAGGCGCCGGGCGGTAGAAGGGTTCGTGACAGCCTGGAGAGGCGCAGCGGATGGCGTTGGCATAGAGCACTTTAGCGGTGGCGACCGTAACCTCTGGATGCTGCTTTTGCAGCCATTCGTAAAGGGTAACCGAGGCTCCGGATGGGGTCCGGCTTAGTGTGTGCCCGGTGGCGCTCATTTGCGACTACTAGCCGCATGTCGGTGGGCGGGGTGTCTCGAGTTCATCAGCGAGCCGCGCGGCCGTGTCGGCGGCCAGGGCGCTCAGAGTAGCTGCATTAAAACTGTGCCGCGACGATCTATGACATGTCGTAGGCCGATCCCACCTTCGGCAAGCCTTCGCCGGTCAGAGCCTCACCAGCCACCGACCACCAGAAGAGTTCTGCCACTTAGTTGCTCACGCGGTGCCGTGGACATTGGCGTGGCTCGAGAGCACACGGTCGGATGCACGGCAGTCGTACGACACGCGGGTGTGACAGGCTAGGCGCCTGGGCCGGGCCGGGGTTACGACCCTTTCCGTTGGTGGGCCCCGGTCTGTG
>DASZKQ010000406.1:0-1990 GCA_035552835.1 Mycobacterium sp.
TCTGGTAGCGACCCGCCGCGCTCGGCTTCGCCGGGCCTGCGACGCTACCGGCGGCGCCACCCTTGGGAAGGCGCAGTGAGAACGTCGGAAGGCGGATGGTGTCGGACGGCTCGTTCAGCTCCCTAGGCCGTACCGACCTCGAGGCATTGCATGCCCGCCATCAACAGGAGTATGCGGAGCTGCAAGCTAAGAAGCTGGCGCTCGACCTGACCCGGGGTAAGCCCTGCAGCGAGCAACTCGATCTGTCCAACGCGCTGCTCAGCCTGCCCGGAACGGATTACCGCGACGGCGATGGCACCGACACCCGCAACTACGGGGGACAACACGGGCTTCCCGAACTCCGGGCCATCTTCGGCGAACTGCTCGGCATTCCCGTGCAGAATTTGATTGCCGGCAACAACGCCAGCCTCGAGCTGATGCACGACGTGGTCGTGTTCTCGATGCTCTACGGCGGCGTGGATTCACCGCGCCCCTGGAAAGACGAGGAAGTAGTCAAGTTCCTGTGCCCGGTGCCCGGCTATGACCGGCACTTCGCGATCACCGAGACCATCGGCATCGAGATGATCCCGATCCCGATGCACGAGGACGGCCCGGACGTCGACCTGATCGAAGAGCTGGTTGCGGTCGACCCGGCCATCAAGGGCTTGTGGGCGGTCCCGGTGTTCGCCAACCCCACCGGCCTGAGCTACTCGTGGGAGACGGTCCGTCGGCTGGTTCAGATGCAAACGGCGGCAAGCGATTTCCGGCTCTTCTGGGACAACGCCTACGCGGTTCATACGCTGACGCTGGATTTCCCCCGTCCGATCGACGTGCTCGGCCTGGCCACCGCCGCGGGCAACCCCAACCGGCCGTACGTCTTCGCGTCGACGTCGAAGATCACCTTCGCCGGCGCCGGCGTCAGCTTCTTCGGTGGGTCGCTGGGCAACATCGCCTGGTACTTGCAGTACGCCGGCAAGAAATCGATCGGGCCCGACAAGGTCAACCAGCTTCGGCACCTGCGCTTCTTCGGCGACGCCGACGGGGTGCGCCTGCAGATGCTGCGTCACCAGCAACTGCTGGCACCGAAATTCGCGCTGGCGCTGGAGATTCTCGACCAGCGACTCAGCGAGTCCAAGATCGCTTCCTGGAATGAACCCGAAGGCGGGTACTTCATCAGCCTCGACGTCCTGCCCGGCACGGCCCGGCGGACGGTCGCGCTGGCCAAGGACGCCGGTATCGCGGTCACCGAGGCGGGCGCATCGTTTCCGTACCGGAAAGACCCCGACGACAAGAACATTCGGATTGCGCCGACGTTCCCGCCCGAGTCCGATCTGCGGGACGCGATCGACGGATTGGCGAGCTGCACGCTGCTGGCTGCCAGCGAGGCTTTACTGAACTCGCTGGCCCCATGACGCCGAACGTGCCGTTAGGTTCACGTTCGCGCACGAGCGTGAAGCCAGCTTCACGTTGGGCGGAGCAGCCGCCCGTCACACCGCGTCGGTAGCCTTGCTTTCCGTGGCTCTCTACCGCAAGTACCGCCCCGCGACCTTCGCCGAAGTAGTGGGGCAGGAACACGTCACCGAGCCACTGTCGACCGCGCTGACCGCCGGCCGGATCAACCACGCCTACCTGTTCTCCGGCCCGCGTGGTTGCGGCAAGACTTCCTCGGCGCGCATCCTGGCCCGCTCGCTGAACTGCGAGCAGGGGCCGACGGCCACGCCGTGCGGGGTGTGCGACTCCTGCGTCGGGCTGGCGCCTAACGGACCGGGCAGCATCGATGTCGTCGAACTCGACGCGGCCAGCCACGGTGGCGTCGACGACACCCGTGAGCTACGCGACCGCGCGTTCTACGCACCGGCCCAGTCGCGCTACCGGGTGTTCATCATCGACGAGGCGCACATGGTGACCACGGCGGGATTCAACGCGCTGCTCAAGATCGTCGAGGAGCCGCCCGACCATCTCATCTTCGTGTTCGCCACCACCGAGCCGGAGAAGGTCCTGCCGACCATCC
>DASZKQ010000407.1:0-1839 GCA_035552835.1 Mycobacterium sp.
GTCACGCGCAGCGCGGTAACGCTCGGTGTTGCTCGCCATAGCAATCAGCATCCACCCATGGCGCGGTAGGCGTATGAAGATGCCATGGGTCAACCTGATGAAGCCGGCGCCGTCGAGCGCTACCTGGCGTGCCTGGCCGTCAACGATTGGGACGGCCTGGCAGCCACCATCGCCGACGACGACCTGATCCGGGACGGCCCGTACTGCGATGTCGTCGAAGGCAAGCAGCCGTATCTGAAGTTCCTCCAGAGCGTGTTCGCTTCGCTGCAGGGTTACCGGTTGGACGTGAAGCGGATCTCGCACACCTCGGATCGGGCGTGTTACGTCGAGCTGAGCGAGACCTTCGACATCGAAGGCGCGCCCACTGAGTATCCGGAATGCCTTGTCTTCGAGCGGAATTCAGACGGCCTGATCAACCGGGTGAGCGTGTTCATCAAGCAACTGGGCAACTGAAAGCGCCTAGTCGCTGTATCCGCTGTCGCCGCCCATGACCGCGGCTTGGGCTTGGATCATGAAGTTAACCGCTTCGTTGCGCGTCACCGATGACAATACCTGTACAGCGGCGCGCATCATGTCGCCCACCATCAACGTCGGCCCCTTGCTGAGGTTCTCGAATGCCTCGCTGATGACCTGGTCGACACCGGCGGCGTCCGGCGGCGTCTGATCTTCGGAGCTGAGCACCCCGCGGCGGTGTTCCAGACGGCGCAGTGCGGGTGTGTCGGTCTTGCCGAGGATGAGACCGAGCATGTCGACACCGTTGTCGTGCAGTTCGCTCCACAGCGCCTCGGCGAACACCATGTCGAACGCCTTGGTGGCGCCGTAGGCGACCATGTTCGGCCCACCGGCGAGTCCGGCGCCCGAGCCGAACAGCACGATGCCCCCGCGGCCGCGCTCCACCATCGCCGGGGCGAAGTGATGACACAGCTGCATCGGCACCATGCAGTTGCGGTGCACCATCGCTTCGGCGGTGGTTATCGGGTTGGCCAGGAACGGTTCGAAGTTGGGATCGGCTCCCGCGCAGTAGACCAGAAAACCGATATCGAGGTCGTGGGTGGCGGCGGCGACGACAGACGCCGCGTCGTGCTCAGCGAGATCGACCGCCAGCGCACGGGTTTCGACACCGGTGCGGGCGGCGATCCCGCCGGCCACCTCGTCCAGCACGGCCTGGCGCCGCGCTACCAGCACGACATTGACTCCGCGCTCGGCGAGCCCCTCGGCGAAGGCTGCACCGACACCATCTGATGCACCGGCCACCAGCGCCCACGGCCCGTACTTGGCTGCAAACTTCATGTCGGGTCACCTATGGCAGCCACCCGCACTTGGGTGAATCGGCGGCGGGCGATCTGCCATCCCCGTTCGGTACGGACTAACTCGTCATCGTAAAAACCGGCCGCGTTCACGCCGGAATTGTTGTCGGCAAGCATGATCAACGCGTCGACATACGTGCGCGCCTTGGCCGAGTCGCCGTCGACGGTGATCACCTGATTGGTCAACCGGTGCATGGTGTGCCCGGCCAACGCGTGCGCCTGCTGCATGAACTCGCTCACCGCGTCGGCGCCCTTCCATGTGCCGACTTCGCCATAGTCCAGTTCGCAATCTTCGGTGAAGATGCTGCGGAACAACGTCCAGTCGCGCCGGTCGATGCCGGTCGCGTAGCGCAATAGGGCATCGGCTACATCCTCCCGGTCCTGGCGATCCCGTTCGCTCACAAGACGTCTCCGTTCGGGTGGACGACAATTCGCGGTGGGCCGTCGGAGGCTCGGGCCAAGTCCAGGGCGTCGGGCACTTCGTCGAGACTAATGATCGCCCCGACGCTCGGAAGCGGATCCAGCCGCCCGG
>DASZKQ010000408.1:0-2841 GCA_035552835.1 Mycobacterium sp.
AACGACCTGAATTGTGTGCAGCTCAGCGTCATCCAGGTCCGGAACCGCTGCGACCAGCGCCTCGATGTCGCCGCGAAGGCTGCCGGTATTCGGCGGCCAGAGTGGTCCGAGCCGCCGTCTCCAGTGGGCGATCGCATCGGCCACCACCACGGCCTTCGACGGCCAGCGACGATATATCGCGGCCTTACCGACGCCGGCACGGGAGGCGACGTCGTCCATGCTCAACCGGTCGTAACCCCGTTCGGCCACACCCGCTAGCGCGGCATCAAGGATGGCTGCATCCAGCGACCGATCGAGGCGTCCCTGGCTTCGCGCCGGGCGCCGGGTCGGTGCCGACTGGCCGCTGTCCAGCTCCATGGGCCCACCTCTAGCCGATACGGATTAGTTCCGTTCCATAGTATCGCGTCCGCCTCAATCGAAGCGCGTCAAAAACTCCTCGGCCACGCCGATTACCCGGTCGCGGTCGGCGGCGACCAAACCGATCCGGGTGCGACGATCCACGATGTCGTCGGCGGTCAGCGCACCCTCATGGGTGATGGCGTACTCGAACTCCGCCCTGGTCACGTCAATCCCGTCGGCCACCGGGTCGGCCGGCCGCTCGCACCTGGCAGCGGCGATGACGTTGGCCGCCTCGGCCCCGTAACGCAGGACCAGCGACTCCGGCAAGCCCGCCATCGGCGCCACGCTTGACCCCGGATTTGCCGGCGCGCCGACCAATGGCAGGTTTTGGGTCCGGCACTCGCCGGCGTCCAGACCACGCAATTCGATTGCCCGGTCCAGGACGTCCTGGGCCATATGCCGGTACTCGGTCAGCTTGCCCCCGACCACGCTGATCACCCCAGAGGGTGACTCGACCACGGCATGGTTGCGTGACACGTCCGCGGTGCGCCCGGCTCCGGTGTCGATCAGCGGCCGCAGCCCGGCATAGGCACCGATCACATCGGCGCTTTCCAGCGTGATACCCAGCGCAGTGTTGACGACGTCCAGCAAGAACTTCACCTCGGCCGAAGTCGGCTGTGGCACATCAGGAATTGGCCCGGGTGCTTCTTCGTCCGTCAGTCCAAGGTAGACCCGCCCCAGCTGTTCGGGCATGGCGAACACGAAGCGGTTGAGCTCACCGGGTATCGGAATCGTCAGCGCCGCCGTGGGATTGCCCAGGACGGCGGCATCGAAGACGAGGTGGGTGCCGCGGCTGGGGCGTAGCTTCAGCGACGGGTCGATCTCGCCTGCCCACACCCCAGTGGCGTTGATGACGACGCGTGCCGAGATGTCGAACGATTCGCTGCTCCGTTGGTCGATCAGCCGCAGCGACATCCCGGTGACCTCGGATGCGGCGGTATAAGTCAGGATTCGGGCCCCGTGCTGGGCGGCGGTCCGCGCGACGGCGGCGACTAGTCGGGCGTCGTCGATCAGTTGCCCGTCGTAGGCGAGCAGGCCACCGTCGAGTCCGTTGCGTCGAACGGCCGGCGCCATCTCGCTGACGCGCTGCGCGGGAATGCGGCGAGAACCGGGCAGGATGGACGCCGGCGTGCCCGCCGTCTTACGCAACACGTCGCCGGCAAGGAAACCGGCTCGCACCAATGCCCGCTCCATTCGTCCCATCGACTGCAACAGCGGGACCAGTTGTGGCATAGCCCGAACCAGGTGAGGGGCGTTGCGCGTCATCAGGATTCCGCGTTCGACTGCGCTGCGCCTGGCGATACCGACGTTGCCGCTTGCCAGGTATCGCAATCCGCCGTGCACCAGCTTGGAGCTCCACCGGCTGGTGCCGAATGCGAGATCGTGCTTTTCCACCAACGTCACTCGCAGGCCTCGAGCCGCTGCGTCCAGTGCGATGCCGGTGCCGGTGATGCCGCCACCGATCACGACGACATCAGTCGGCTCGCCATCGGCCAACGCAGTCAGGTCGGCGGTGCGGCGCGCCGCGTTAAGGGCAGTCGACATCATGACAAGTATCCGTTCAGCGAGTAGGCGAGTTCGGCGGCCAGCGCATCGGCGTCCAGGATCGGGCGGACGATCTCGGCGGACTGAATCGTCGATTGGGTGATCAGCAGCACCATCGCGGCGAGCCCGTGCGGATCGCCGGGTCGCACGCTACCGTCGCGTTGGGCCGCACGCAGATTGTCAGCGAGCGCGTCGATCAGCATCTGCTGGCTGCGCCCGAGCCGCTGGGCGATGTAGACGAGTGCCAGCTCCGACCGCAGCACCGCCATCACCAGCTCGTCGCGTCGCAGGTGTTCGGCCACCGCCACCACCCGATCGACCAGCGCCGCACGGCCGCTTCCGCGCACCGGCACCTCATCCAACGCGGCGGTGATGTGACTGGTCAGCAGCGCCGCCAACACCGAACGGGTGTCCGGCCAGCGGCGATAGACGGTCGGACGGCTCACCCCCGCCCGTCGCGCGATCTCAGCCAGCGTCACGCGCTCGACCCCGAAATCGACCACGCAGCTCGCGGCGGCGGTCAGGATGCGGTCCTCCACCGATACGTTACTGATTGACAGCATGTGTAATACTGTAACGCATGTCCGACCAGTTGCTACCCCCGATGAAGTGGAATGCGTGGGGTGACCCGCAGGAAGCCAAACCCCTCTCCGAGGGCATCCGCTCGCTGTTGAAGCAGGCCCTGGGGGTGACGGACTCGCCTGCAGTCGAACTTCAACCAGATCAGGTCAAGCTGCGCCCGTCGGCGTTGGCAGACGGCCACCGCGATGCGCTGGCCGCCATCGTGGGGGCGGACTACTGCCGAGTTGTCGACCGCGACCGACTGCTGCACGCCGGCGGCAAGTCCACCCTGGATCTGTTGCGACGCAAAGACTCCGGCGCGCAAGAGGCGCCCGA
>DASZKQ010000409.1:0-22412 GCA_035552835.1 Mycobacterium sp.
GCGTCGAGCCTGCTCCCCCGGCGCTCGAGCATGTCGTGCAGTGCCTGGGCCTGATCGACCGAGCGGGGGTAACCGTCCAGGATGAAACCGTCGCTGACGTCCGGATTGTTCAGCCGGTCGTCGACGAGTTCGTTGGTCAGCTCGGACGGCACCAGATCGCCGGCGTCCAGGTAGCGCTTGGCCTCCAGACCGAGCTTGGTGCCGGTGCTGATGTTGTGCCGGAAAAGCTCCCCGGTGGAGAGGTGCGGTATCTCGAGCTTCTCAGCCAGCTTCTCGGCCTGCGTGCCCTTACCCGCTCCTGGCGGACCAAGCAACACAACTCTCACTTCAGGAACCCTTCGTAGTTGCGCTGCATGAGCTGACTCTCGATCTGTTTCACCGTATCCAACCCGACACCAATCGCGATCAGTATCGCGGTGCCGCCGAACGGCAGGCTCTGCGCCGATCCAGTGTTGCCGATCGCGAGGAAAATCATTGGCAGCGAGGCGATCATCCCGAGATAGATCGAGCCTGGCAAGGTGATCCGGCTCAGTACATAGCGCAGATAGTCGGCGGTCGGCCGGCCCGGGCGGATGCCGGGGATGAACCCACCGAACTTCTTCATCTCGTCCGCACGTTCGTCGGGGTTGAACGTGACCGACACGTAGAAATACGTGAAGAACACGATCAGCCCGAAATAGATGCTGACATAAACCGGGTTGGCGGGGTTCGACAGGTAATTGGCGACGAATTTGTCCCACCAACTGTTGCCCACACCGCCGCTGCGGCTGTGGATCAGCTGGGTGATCAGGCGCGGAATGTAGATCAGCGAGGACGCGAAAATGACCGGGATAACGCCAGCCTGGTTCACCTTGAGCGGCAGATACGTCGAGGTGCCACCGTACATGCGCCGGCCCACCATGCGTTTGGCGTACTGCACCGGGATGCGGCGCTGGCCCTGCTCGACGAATACCATGCCGACGATGATCAGCAGCGCGCCCACGCAGACCGCGGCGAAAGTCAGCCCGCCGCGGCTGTTCAATATGGATGTGCCCTGGCTGGGGATCCGGGCGGCGATGCCCGCGAAAATCAACAGCGACATGCCGTTGCCGATACCGCGCTCCGTGATCAGCTCACCCATCCACATCACCAGCGCCGCGCCAGCAGTCATCACCAGCACGATGACGACCAGAGTGAAGATGCTCTGGTCGGCGATGATGTCCAAGCTGCAGCCCTGCAGCAGCCCGCCGTTAGCGGCCAGCGCCACGATGCTGGTGCCCTGCAGGATGGCCAGCGCGATCGCCAGATAACGGGTGTACTGCGTCATCTTGACCTGGCCGGATTGGCCTTCTTTGCGCAGTTCCTCGAACCGCGGGATGACCACGGTGAGCAGCTGCACGATGATGCTCGCGGTGATGTAGGGCATCACCCCGACCGCGAACACGGTCAGCTGCAGCAGCGCACCGCCGGAAAACAGGTTGATCAGCGAGTAGACCTGCGCCGCTTCCCCGCCACTGACTTGCGCGATGCACTTTTGCACATTCGGGTAGTTCACACCCGGCGACGGCAAGGTCGCGCCGACTCGATAAAGCACAACGATGCCGAGCGTGAACAGGATCTTACGTCTCAGGTCGACTGTTCGCAGTGATGAGATGAAGGCCGAAAGCACTCTTCCTCCTGCGCAGCCGGGCTCTGGTCGCGGCATGCCAACGGGGCTGGTTTGACCAGCGTCGGATGGTCCTGCGTCACGCGCCCAGCACTCGCAGGCCAGGAGGTGTCCAGGCGCGCGTGAGACAGTCTACGAGACTAACAGCGCGGGTTGCGCACAACCGCAATTGGGTAGGGCCCGCCGTCCGTTGCTCCGGGTCCTGGACGTGCCGGCACAAAGCAACGAGGCGTACGGTTTTACTAGCTCTTTACCTTGGCTAAATATCAGGTCGGCGGCGCGTTTGGTTGAAGGGGTTTGCATGACACGCATGGGCACCAGGGTGGCGGCCATCCGAGCGGTGGTGACGAGAGGTCCGAATCCGCAGATCAACGACCAGTTTGGTGACGGCGTCCACCTCAGCTCCAAACTGAAAGGCGAGTAAACATGGCGCGCAGCGACAGCGATACCTGGGACTTGGCATCCAGCGTGGGCGCCACCGCGACTATGGTCGCCGCCGCCCGGGCGGTGGCCACCGAGGACGCCGACCCGATCATCAACGACCCGTTCGCCGCCCCGCTGGTGCGGGCGGTGGGGATCGATTTCTTCATCCGCGTGGTCGACGGCGAGATCAACCCGACCCTTGACGAAGATGTCGGGGAAACCGGCAAGGTCGAATTGCAGACGGAAACCGACTCGCTGGCGGTGCGCACCCGGTTTTTCGATGACTTCTTCACCAGCGCGACCGCGGCGGGCATCGGTCAAGCGGTGATTCTGGCCGCCGGTCTGGATGCCAGGGCGTACCGGCTGGCGTGGCCGCCCGGCACCGTCGTTTACGAAGTCGACCAGCCAAAGGTCATCGACTTCAAAACCGACACCATGGCGCGGCTGGGCGCCGAACCGACGACGGAGCGCCGTACGGTCAGCATCGACTTGCGCGAAGACTGGCCGACTGCGCTGCGCGAAAGCGGCTTCGATGACACCAAACCGACAGCATGGAGCGCCGAGGGGCTGTTGATGTACCTGTCGCCGGAAGCCCAAGATCGGCTCTTCGACCACATCACCGCGCTGAGCGCGCCCGGCAGTCAACTGGCCACCGAATATCACCCGGATAGCGGTCCGACGATGGCCGACCGCGGCAAGGCGCTGAACGCTCGGTGGGCCAATCTGGGCTGCGACGTCGATTTGTCGGGGCTGTTCTACGACGGCGAGCGCAACAACGTCGCCGAGTATCTGAGCGGTCGGGGCTGGCAGGTGGCCAGCCGCGCTCGACGGGAGCTGTTCGCTGACTACGCTCGCGCGTTCCCCACCGACGAAGCACTGGCCGCTTTCCGCAACATCATCGCCGTTACCGCAACCAGGAGCTGGCTCGCAAAAAGGGAGGAGTAACCATGGCCGTAAGCGACTCCAAACGACACGACGGCGACAGTTGGGATCTGGCATCCAGCGTGGGCGCCACCGCCACCGCTGTGGCCGCCCGGCGCGCGATGGCGTCAAAGGGCCCGAATCCGCTGCTCGACGATCCCTTCGCCGAACCATTGGTCAATGCTGTCGGAGTCGACGCCTTCATCAGGATGATGAACGGCGAAATCGAGCTCGCAGATGACCCAGCAGACGATCCGGCATTCACCCCGCAGCGGCTGGCCGAGGGAATGGCGGTCCGGACCCGGTTTTTCGACAACTTCTTCACTGACGCCGCGGCGGCGGGTGTGCGCCAGGCCGTCATCCTGGCTGCCGGGCTCGACACCCGCGCGTACCGGCTGCCCTGGCCGCCAGACACCGTGATCTATGAAATCGATCAGCCTCGGGTCATTGAATTCAAGACCCGCACGCTGGCCGATCTGGGTGCGACGCCATCCGCAGACCGCAGGGCGGTGGCTGTCGACTTGCGCGATGACTGGCCGCAAGCTTTGCGGGACAACGGATTTGACTCCCTACGGCCGACAGCTTGGATCGCTGAGGGGTTGCTCGGCTATCTGCCGCCGGAAGCCCAAGATCGGTTGTTCGACAACGTCACCGCGCTCAGCTTCTGCGGAAGCCGACTGGGTACTGGCTACGTCCCAAATATCCGGGACCGCATCGCCAAACGGGGTAAAGAGATCGGCGAGCGTTGGCGCCGCCTCGGACTGGACCTCAACTGGGCCGATCTGGTGTACGACGGCGAGCGTAACGACGTCGTCGAGTACCTGACCGACCGTGGCTGGCAGACGACGGTCCATACGACACCAGAGTTGTACGCCGACAACGGTTTTGACTTCCCCGAAGGCGCGACGATGGTCGCATTCGGCGACATCAAATACGTGTCGGCGGCGCTACCGTAATACTTCGTTCGCTGACGCCCTGGACGGCCGGCCGGCCAGTTCGAGAAACCGGCCGTAACGTTGCTCCATCGGAACCGTCCAGGCGGGATCGGGTTCCACGATGCGCTCGATGGCGGCCCATCGCGCGGCGTCGGAGATCGACGATTCTCGGCCGACTGCCATCCGGCTGAGAAAAGCCGCGCCCAGCGCCGCGCCCTCGGCCACTCCCGACACCTCCACCGGCCGGCCGGTGGCGTCGGCGATGGCCCGCAGCCACGGCTCGACTCGAGTACCGCCGCCTGCGGCCACGATCCGCGATGCGTTCACCCCGCTCAGTTCGATGAGCTGGCGAACGACGAAGCCGGACGCCTCGTAGGCGGCTCGGCGCAGCGTCGCCGCGTCGTGGGTGAGGTCCAGGCCGTCGAGCATCCCGCGACGGTCGGGGTCGTGGAAGGGTGTGCGCTCGCCACGCAGGTAGGGCGACCACACCGGCACTCGCCGCGGATCCACCACCGCCGGGTCGCCCGGCCCCAGCACCCGGTCGACCCAACCGAGAAACAGCCCGCCGGCATTGCTCGCTCCCCCGATCTGACTCTTTCCGGTCATGGTCGGGATGGTCCACAGGCCAGCCACCTGCCGCGCCCCGGCGATGGTTACCCAGACGATCAAGGTGGTGCCGCACAGCACCAACACGTCGCCGTCGTCGTCGGCGCCGGCCACCATCTGCTCGCACAGCGCGTCGATGGCGCCGACCGCCAGCACGGCGCCGGTTTTGCGCAGCTGCCCGGCAGCAACACCGGGTGCTTCGACCCGGGGCATCCGGTCGACCGTCACACCGCGGTCCGCACAGGCTTCGGCGTTCCAGCCGCCGTCGAACAGCGGCAGGGCGGTGTAGGCGGTGGGAAAGTCGACCACCGCCTCGCCCGCCAGCGCATAATTGGCGACCGCCGGCGCCGGCCAGTACCCGGCCGCATCGGGCGCTTGCGCGGCCGACCAGCGCAGAAATTCCGCGGCCTCGCCGACCGGGAACGGTTGATCGCCGACTGCTCCCGGCACCCGCCCCCGGTCGTCGCCGTAGAGCAGCCCAGGCGTGATCGGATGGCCGCCGGAGTCGACCGCGGTCAGCGACGGCACCATCGCGGAAACGGCTACCGCCAGCGCATCTGGCCGCGCCAACTGCTGCAGCGCCGCCAGCGGACCCAGCCGCCACGCCTCGTCGGCGTTGTGTTCCAGCCGGTCCGGCGTCGGCACTCGCAGCTCGTGCGGGATGCGTGCCCGCGCGATCACCCGGCCATCCTCATCGGCGGCGACCGCTTTGACGGCGGTGGTGCCGATGTCGATGCCGATTGTGACCTCTTCGCGTGACACGGGCGTCACCGTACGCCAGCATTGGCATTCGTGACCCGTGCTTTGGTGACGGCCCCGTTGCGTGGCGAGGGGTTCGAAAAGTTGCGACGGCTGGTCGATGTGGTCTACGACCCGTGGATCGAGGCAACCCCGCTGCGCATTTACACCGCCGAGCAGCTGGCCGAGCGGATATCCTCCGAGGCCGCGGATATCGTTGTGGTGGAAAGCGATTCGATCAGCGGACCGGTTTTCGAATTGGGGTTGCGGGCCATCGCGTCTACGCGCGGCGACCCCAACAACGTCGACATCGCGGGTGCGACCGCGGCCGGGATTCCGGTGCTGAATACCCCGGGCCGCAACGCCGACGCGGTCGCCGAGATGACCCTCGCGCTGCTTTTCGCCGCCACCCGGCAGGTGTTGGGCGCCGACGCCGACGTGCGGGCCGGAGAGGTGTTCCGCGACGGCAGCATTCCCTATCAACGGTTCCGCGCGTGGGAGGTCGCCGGCCAAACGGCCGGGCTGATCGGCCTGGGCGCCGTTGGGCAGGCGGTGAAGTGGCGGATGGCCGGGCTCGGCATGCGGGTCATCGCCTGTGACCCGTACAACGACGAGGCCCGGCATAGCCTCGACGAACTGCTCGCCGAGGCCGACATCGTCTCGCTGCACGCGCCGGTCACCGCTGACACCACCGGGCTGATCGGCGCCAAGCAGTTCGCGGCGATGCGCGACGGCGTGGTCTTCCTCAACACCGCCCGGGCTCAGCTGCACGACACCGACGCGCTGGTCGAGGCGCTGCGCAGCGGCAAGGTGTCCGCCGCGGGTCTGGACCACTTCGTCGGGGAATGGCCGCCGACCGATCACCCGTTGGTCGCGATGCCCAATGTGGTGCTCACCCCCCACATCGGCGGCGCTACGTGGAACACTGAGGCGCGCCAGGCGCAGATGGTGGCCGACGACCTGGAAGCGCTGCTGTCCGGCAAGACGCCCGCCCATATCGTCAACCCGGAGGTGCTCGGACCATGACATCCGTGAAATCCGTTAACAACGCCGAGGCCGCGGTGCTGGCCGCGGCCAAGGACATGCTGCGCCGCGGGCTGGTCGAGGGCACCGCGGGCAACATCTCGGCGCGGCGCGAGGACGGCAACCTGGTCATCACCCCGTCGTCGGTGGATTACGCCGAAATGACGCTCGACGACCTGGTGGTGGTCGATCCGGACGGCGGCGTGCTGCACGCCCCCGAGGGCCGATCACCGTCGACGGAGATGAAGCTGCACCTGGCCTGTTTTCAGGCGTTCGACGACATCGGCAGCGTCATCCACAGTCACCCGGTGTGGGCCACCATGTTCGCGATCGCACACCAGCCGATTCCCGCGTGCATCGACGAATTCGCCATCTACTGCGGTGGCGAGATCCGTTGCGCCGCGTACGCCGCGTCGGGCACACCCGAAGTGGGCAGCAACGCGGTGACGGCGTTGGAAGGGCGGGCGGCCGCACTGATTGCCAACCACGGTCTGGTGGCGGTCGGTCCGAGGCCGGACAAGGTATTGCATGTCACCGCACTGGTCGAGCGGACCGCTCAAATCGTCTGGGGTGCAAGGGCTTTAGGTGGGTCAGTTCCGATTCCCGACGACGTCAACGCCGGCTTCGCCGGGATCTACACGTATCTGCGGGCCAACCCGATGTAGCGGCGCTTGATCACTCAGATGTGGTGATAGGTCAGGTTGACGGCCAGAGCAGCCACCGCCAGCGAAGAGTACATGGCCCATGGACCCAGCTGGTAATTACTTGCCCGCACATGCGCAGCGAACGCGCAGACGAAATACAGCACCAGCCCGGCCGCCGCGAGGATTCCGAGGACCGGCACGGCGAAACCCGTAAGCAATCCCAGCGCACCGCTGGCCAGCACCAGCCCCAGTGGTCGTATCCACGACCGTGGCACGCGATTCTTCTCCGCTTGGGCCTTGGAATAGTCGTGGCCGATCAGGTTCGCCAAACCGGCCGCGCCCATGAACGTCGCGGCGAGTAGCGTCACCGCGGCATACGTGATGAACATGATTTCTCCGTATCGCACGAACTGTCAGGGTGTTCATCTCCACTGACGACCCAACGGTCCAAAAGGTGACCTCGACGCACCAGCAAAGGGACCGCAGCGGGACCAATCAACCTCGCCAACCACGCGGCGAGGTGCCATGCGCCCGGCGGAACAGCCTGCTGAAATACCCCGGATCAGATATCCCGACCCGCCTGGCGACTTCTTGGATCGGAATATCGGTCTCCGACAGCAAGTTACGAGCTTCGGCCATCCGGCGTTCGATGATCCACTCTTGCACGGTGCGCCCGGTGCGGCGGCGCACAATGGTCGTCAGATGTCCCGGTGTCATACCGACCTCGCGCGCCACATCCCGCAGCGACAGGGGTTCGGTATGCCGCCGGTCGATCACCGCGAACGCCTCGGCGAGCACTGGTTCGCCGCTACGTCGTAGGTCGCCGACCACGTCGCCGGCCAGCCGCGCGAGCTCGATCAGCAACAGCGTCAAGTGCGCCAGGGCCGCCTGTCGATGCCCCTCATGCCGCGCGGTCAGCTCTGCTTCGATGGATTGGATCGTGTTGTCCCAAGCCGGTCGCCGGTCCGCGGGCACCTGTAGCCGCAACACGCCGCCGGAATGCCCATGCAGAAACGGGAAGAGCAGCGGGTGCGCGCGCCACGCCGGCCACGGCGATCGCGCGTCCTCACCGAGCGCGGCGGGATCGAAGAACACCGCGACCCCGGTATCCAAGTTGTCCATCTCCCCCGGGTCGAGCACCTTGCCCGCGGCCGCCACGTACACCAGGCCCGCCGCGGGGACGTACCAGAGCGCCGGGAAATCGTGAATGTGACGACCCCGTTCGCCTACTTCGCCGAGGTGACGGTGTACTGATACGGGTGAAGCGTCCGGATCGGTCCAGTACTGGTAGATGGGCACGCCGTCGCGGTAACTGGTCAACCGAGTCGCCAAAGATAGTCCTACTTTCAACAATGATCACCCAATTATGGTGCAGTATCGAGGCGCACTATGGATTCTATGCTCAAACATCATCCACATGACTATCTTCCCGGCGCGGGCCGCGACGCATTCCTGCCCGGCTACGACCTGTTGACCCGCCTGTTCGGTTTCAACCGCGTTCATGAGCAGTTAATCGCCCAGGCCGAACTCGCTGAAGGCCAGCGGATTCTGGAAATCGGCTGTGGCACCGGCAATCTCACGATCCGGGCCAAGCGCACGCAGCCCTCGGCAGAGGTGATCGGATCCGACCCCGACCCGCTGGCTCTGCGCCGCGCCCAACGAAAGGCTCGCGGACTGGCCGGGATTCACTTCGAACGCGGCTACGCACAACGGCTTCCCTACACCGACGGCGAATTCGACCGCGTGCTGTCGTCGATGATGCTGCACCACCTGGACGCCGATGCGAAAACGGCGGCGGCGGCGGAGGTCTTCCGAGTTCTGCGCCCCGGTGGCAGGCTGCATTTGGTCGATATGGGCGGAGACATGACCGTTCACGACGGCCTGGCCGCGCGACTCGTCAAGCACAGCCCGCACGCGGCCGGCAACCTCGGCGACGCGATTCCCCGACTGCTACGTACAGCGGGGTTCGACTGCAGCGAGGTCGCCACGCAGCGACACCGCTTCGTCGGGCGCCTGACCTACTATCGGGCTACCCGTACCGGCTAGCGCTGGTCGAAGGCCACCTTCACCGCGCCGCTTTCACCCTGGTTGGCGATGGCCAAAAATGCGTCCCGCCACTGCTCCAACCGGAAGGTGTGAGTCAACATGGGGCGCAAATCAATTCGGCCGTCGACAACCAGATCGAGGTAGTGCGCGATCGCGTGCTTGCGCTGCCCGTCGACCTCTTCGACCCCGAACGCGTTGGAGCCAACCCAGCTGATCTCCTTGAAGTACAACGGACTCCACTCCCACCGTCCGGGTGCGTGCACCCCGGCCTTCACCAGCGTCCCCCGGGAAGCGAGCACCCGCACCCCGACTTCGAACGTTTCCGGTTTTCCGACGGTGTCGTAAACGACGTCGACGGCTCCGGGGTGTGCCATCGGCAAACCTTGTAGGGGCTGCCACAACCGGCCCCCGCCCCAGCTCACCAACTCTTCGATGACGGCCAGCCGGGGCTCGTGCGCCAGCACGATGGCGGCGCCGAACCGGCGGGCCAGCTGCGCCTGGGCATCAAAGCGGGCTACCACTGCGACCGCCACGTCCGGGTAGAGGGCCCGCAGGATCGCCACCGCGCACAATCCCAGCGAGCCGGCGCCGTAGACCAGGACCCGGCCCGATCGCGGCGGCGGGTGGCGGGTGATGGCGTGCAGCGACACCGAAAACGGGTCGGCGAACACGGCCAACTCATCGGGTACCGATTCCGGCACCGCGAACAGCATGCTGTCGTGGGCCGGCATCAGCTCGGCGTAGCCACCGGTCACATCTGCCGACACCCCGGTGTGGATCCCGGGTTTGATGTCGCCATCGCAAAAGCTCCAGCACAGGCTGTAATCGCCGCTCTGGCAGGCCGGGCAGGGCAGCTGGATGCCGCGCGGCCCGCAGGACAGCCACGGGTTGAGCACGACGCGCTGACCCGGCGCCAGCCCGCGGGCCTTAGGCCCTACCCGCACCACGTCGGCGACCACCTCGTGGCCCATCACCTGAGGAAACGAGCAGAAGGCCGCCATCGCATTGTCGGTGTCACCTTCACCGAAATCCAGCAAGATCTGCTTGGAGTCCGAGCCGCAGATACCGGTCAGCCGGGGTCGGGCGATCACCCAATCGTCATGCAGCAGTTGAGGATCCGCCACATGCTGCAGTGCGACCGGGCTGGACGCGAGGTTCTTGGCCAGCGGGTTGGCGTCTGGGGGTGACTCGAACGGCTCCGGCGGCACTCCGAACACCAGCGCTTTCATCGCGGTGCCATCTGGGCCGCACCGGCGATGTAGGCGTCGAGGTCGGCGTTTTTGGCGTCGACGACCGCCTTCATGTCCGGCAGATAGTGCTCGAAATGCTCGCTGCCCAGCGCCGCGATAATGCCGTCGGCCACCTCATCGGCCGGCACCTTGGGTCCTTGGTAGAGCGGTTCCTCGCTGCCCGGCTGATCCCAGATCTCGGTGTCGACCGGCCCGGGCTCGATCAGCTTCACGCCGACCCCGGTGCCGTGCAGGTCGACGGCCATCGACTCGCTCCAGCCGCAGAGCGCGAACTTGCTGGCGCAGTAAGCGGCCTCGTGGACGATGCCGAGCCGACCACCCACGCTGGACACGTTGACGATCACGCCGTGTCCCCGGTCCAGCATCCGCGGCAAGACGGCCAACGTCAGCCGCATCGGGGCGACGAAGTTGACCCGCATGATGTCCTCAACCTCGGCCGGATCCAGCCCATCCACGGCCTGCCGTTTCGGCACTGCGGCGTTGTTGACCAACACGTCGATGCCGCCCAAGTGGTCCCACGCCCGCAACCCCAGCCGGCCAACGGTCGCGGTTTCGGCCAGATCAGCCACCCACATCGTCGAGTCGGGCGAGGTTCTGCGGCAGTCCGCCAAGACCTCGGCCAGACGCTCCGCGCGCCGGGCGATCAGTCCCACTATCGCGCCGTGGCCGGCCAGCCGCCGGGCCAAGGCGGCACCGATCCCCGATGACGCCCCGGTGATCACCACCCGCTTGCCTGCTGCCGAGTACGCCATGGCCACAGCGTGGCGCGAATGGCCAGCTATCACACGGGTTTCGGCAATATGCCTGCACAAGTGGCTATTCGGCGACGTGATAAGCTCGTTATATTGGCTAAGTAACAACCCGGCTCCGCGCAGAGGAGTAGCGATGGCACGCACCGACAACGACACCTGGGATCTGGCATCGAGTGTTGGCGTGACCGCCACAATGGTCGCCGCGTCGCGCGCCATGGCAAGCAAGGCGGAGCGGCCACTGATCAACGATCCGTTCGCCGAGCCGCTGGTCCGGGCCGTGGGCGTGGACCTGTTCGTCCGGCTGGTCAGCGGCGAGTTGACCCACGCCGACCTCCAGGACGAAAACGACAGTTCGTCGGGAAACATGCCGCGGATGACCGAAAACATGGCGGTCCGCACCAAGTTCTATGACGAGTTCTTTCTCGACGCGGCCGAAGCCGGAATCAGGCAGGCGGTGATCCTGGCGTCTGGATTGGATGCCCGCGCCTACCGGCTTCCCTGGCCCGACGGCACCACGGTGTACGAGATCGATCAACCCCAAGTCATCGAATTCAAATCCCGCACGCTGGCCGAGATGGGTGCACAGCCCACCGCACACCGCCGCACGGTTGCCATCGATCTGCGCGACGACTGGCCGGCTGCGTTACGCGCGGCAGGTTTCGACTCCGACCAGCCGACCGCATGGAGCGCCGAGGGTCTGCTGGGTTACCTGCCACCCGAGGCGCAAGACCGGTTGCTCGACACCGTCACCGCGCTCAGCGCGCCGGGCAGCCGGATCGCAACCGAAAGCTTGCCGAGGCGGGATGACACGCTGCGCGAGCGTCTGAAAGAACACATGCGGACCGTCTCCGAGCGCTGGCGTAAGCACGGCCTCGACCTCGACATGACCGAGCTGATCTACTTCGGCGACCGCAACGAGGCAGCACCCTACTTGTCCGGTTGCGGCTGGCAGATCACCGGCAGCAGCACACGAGAGCTGTTCGCGGCCAACGGGCTGCCGCCCCTCGACGAGGACTTCCCGTTCGCCGACCGTCTTTACGTCAGCGGCACACTGACCGACAAGAAGTAGGAGTCATCAACATGGCACACGCCCAATCCGGAAGATTCGACGGCGATAGCTGGGACGCGGCATCTAGCGTCGGAGCGACTGCGACCATGGTCGCCGCCTCACGCGCAATCGCCTCCCAGGGACCCGACCCGCTGCTCAAAGACCCGCTGGCCGACCCGCTGGTCCGTGCGGTGGGCTTGGCTCCGTTTATCCGTCTAATCGACGGAGAGGTCAGCATGGACGACGATCCGGTACTGAACCGGAGAACGCGGATTGAGCAAATGGCAGTGCGCACACGGTTTTTCGACGACTACTTCGTCGGCGCCACCGAAGGCGGAATTCGGCAGGCGGTCATCCTGGCGTCCGGCCTGGACACCAGGGCCTACCGGCTGCCCTGGCCGGCCGGGACGGTGGTCTACGAGATCGACCAGCCGCAGGTGATCGATTTCAAGACCACAACCTTGGCGGATCTGGGCGCCGAGCCGACCGCCCAGCGCCGTACGGTCAGCATCGACCTGCGAAACGATTGGCCAACAGCGCTGCGGGAAGCAGGTTTCGACGTGAACCAGCCGACGGTGTGGAGCGCCGAAGGGTTATTGCCCTACTTGCCGCCTGAGGCCCAGGACCGATTGTTCGACAACATCACCACGCTCAGCGCGCCGGGAAGTCAGCTCGCCACCGAGCACATCTCCGACCCGGATGCCTTCTCCGAGGAGAGCGTGCAGCGCATCGGCGAGCGGTGGCGCCGCGCCGGTTTCGACCTCAACCCGGGCGACCTGTTCTACCACGGCGAGCGCAGCATCGTGATCGACTACCTGACCGGCCACGGCTGGCAGGTGGCCGCGCATCCTGCCCCGGAGCTTTACCAGCGCAACGGATTTAATTTTCCGGAGGACGAGGCAATGGCTATGTTCCGGAATATGAGCTACGTCGCCGCGACGCTCGGCTAGGGCGGCCATGGCGCGCACTCATGACGACAGTTGGGATCTGGCCTCCAGTGTGGGCGCGACCGCGACGATGATCGCCGCCGGCCGCGCCCTGGCGAGCAAGACCGAGCACCCACTGATCAACGATCCGTTCGCCGATCCGCTGGTCCGCGCCGTCGGGCTGGACTTCTTCGTGAAGATGATCGACGGCTTGGTCGACTTCTCGGCCGTCGAGAACGCATCACCGGCCCGGATGCAGGCCATCATCAATGGAGTCGCGGTGCGCACCAAGTACTTTGACGATTACCTGCTGGCGGCTGTGGACGCGGGTGTGCGTCAAGTGGTGATCCTGGCGTCCGGCCTGGACTCCCGCGCCTACCGGCTGCAGTGGCCGGCCGACACCGCGGTCTATGAACTCGATCAGCCGCAGGTGATCGAGTTCAAGACGAACACGCTGGCCGGTCTCGGCGCCCAGCCCACCGCGACGCGACGCACCATCCCCATCGACCTGCGCTCGGCCTGGCCGGTGGCACTGCAGGCAGCCGGCCTGGACGCGGCAGCACCGACGGCGTGGCTGGCCGAAGGTCTGCTGATCTACCTGCCGTCCGAAGCCCAGGACCGGTTGTTCGACAACATCACCGCTATCAGCGCGCCGGGCAGCACCATCGGCACCGAATACGTGCCAGGCCTGAAGGATTTGGACGCCGACCGTGTTCGCGAGATGACCGCGCAGTTTCGCGAGCAAGGTGTCGACATCGATATGCCGTCACTGGTCTATGCCGGCGAGCGCAGCCACGTCATCGACTACCTGCGCGCCAAGGCATGGGACATTGTCGACACCCCTCGCGCTGAGTTGTTCAACCGCAACGGTTTTGAGCTTCCCGCCCCCGACGAAGACGAGCCGCTGGGCGAAATCATCTACGTCAGCGGCACACTCGCGAGCTAGAAACGGGACTCCCCCAGCCATAGCACGCTGGCACCGCTCAACGTCCGCTCGGCCTGCTCGATGATCCCGACCACCGACTGGCCGATCAATGCGGCCAATGCATCCGGCAACGACGCGGCCGCCGGTTGCGAAGACGGGCGTGGCCGCAGGAAGTCCCACAGCGACGAGCCGGGATAGCCGACAAGGCGAGCCTTGGCATCTTCGTCGAAGCCCGCCAACACCTTTGCACGGCGCACCGCGGTTCTTAAGCCCCCGAGTTCGTCGACCAGGCCGTGCTCGAGGGCATCTGCGCCGGTCCAGACCCGACCTCGGGCAACCGCATCTACCGCCTCGGCACTCAGGTTGCGACCCTCGGCGACTCGCTGCACGAAGTCGGTGTAGCACAGGTCCGCCTCGGCCTCGACCTGGGCGTGTTGCTCGGGAGTGAACGGTGCGTTGATCGACCACGCGTCGGCATTAGCGTTGGTGCGCACCGCATCCGACCCGACACCCAGTCGGCCCTTCAGATCCCGGGCGACCAGCTTCCCGGTCACCACACCGATCGAACCGGTGATCGTGCCGGGGTTGGCCACGATCGCGTCGGCGCCCATCGAGACGTAATAGCCGCCGGACGCGGCGACCGCGCCCATCGACGCCACCACCGGCTTGCCGCGGTCGCGTGCCTTCTTCACCTCGCGCCATATGGTTTCCGACGCGCTGACCGAACCGCCCGGGGAGTCGACCCGCAACACGATCGCTGACACCGAATCGTCGGCGGCCGCCTCCCGCAGGCCCGCGGCGATAGTGTCGCCGCCGGCGCTGGAGTTGCCGAACGGCAATACTCCTCGACCGCCACGGCCGCTGACGATCGGACCCGCAAGGGTGACGACGGCGATGGTCGCCTTGGGTCTGCGCCCCGGCACCGGCGGCAACGAGGGTCCGCCCGGCCCGGTCGCGCGGGCATAGCGACTCAGGTACAGCCGAGGCGGTGCGTCGTCGGCATCGGCATCGCCGGTCTCGGGCGAAAGTCCTTCGGCACCAACGAGTTCTGCTATGCGCGCATAGGCCTCGTCGCGGAAGCCGATACGGTCGATCAGCCCTGAGGTGAGGGCGTCTTCGCGTAGCAGCGGCGCGCGGTCGGCCAGCGCATCGAGGGAGTCGTCACCGATCCTGCGCGAGTCGGCGACCGCCTTCCAGACCTGGGCGCGCAGGCTTTCCAGCAGCCGGGTATCGGCTTCTCGATGCGCGTCGGTGTAGCGGTCCTGCGTGAAAAGGTTTGCCGCCGACTTGTATTCACCGCGCGCTATGAACTGCGCTTCAATGCCGGCCTTCTCCAGCGCGTCACGCAAAAACAGCGCATTGGTGGCGAAGCCGATCAGCCCGACCGTTCCGGACGGCTGCATCCATACTTCGCCGAACGCCGAGGCCAGGTAGTAGGACAGCGTTCCCGGGTAAGTCTCAGCCCACGCCAGCGACGGTTTGACCGCGGTGAATGCGGCGACGGCTTCCCGCAGCTCCTGAACCGGCCCCGCCGCGGCGGCAGGAAGCTGCACACGCGCGATCAGGCCGGCGACCCGCGGATCGTCGGCGGCCCGGTGCAGCGCGGAGATGGCTTCGCGCAGCACCAATGGGCGACCGCCGCCGCTGATGATCGCCAGCGGATCCAAGCTGCCGGTCTCCGGCGGCGCGGCGCGCAAGTCCAGTTCGAGCACGCAGGCTCTGGGTACGCCGTGGTGGCGGGCGGTGTCGACCCGGCGGGCCAATGCGCGGACCTCGTGAACGCCCGGCGGGTCGGGCAGGAAAGCAAACATACCTCGAGCCTACCGATGACCAGCGGCGGCACTGCGGCGGTGGAGCGCCGACCGTACGGTGGTGGGGTGCGATTCTCCATCTCAATCCACCAACTCGATTCCGCTGGCTTCGACGCGACCGGTCAGCGCGACTACCTGACCCGGGCCGAGGAGCTCGGGTTTGAGGGCGGCTGGGTGCTCGAACAGATCGTCGGGGAGGCGCCGCTGTTGGCGCCGCTGGAACTGCTGGCCTACGCCGCGGCCTGCACCGAGCGGCTGCGGCTGGGCGTCGCCGTGCTGGTCTCGTCGTTGCATGATCCGCTCCAGCTGGCCTCGGCGGTGACCGCCGTCGATCGGCTCAGCCACGGCAGGCTGGACATCGGTGTGGCACCCGGCGGCGGCTTCCGCCAGTTCGCCGCGTTCGGGGTAGACAAAGCCACCTTTATCAGCAGCTTTACCGAGGGCCTGGAGTTGATGAAGGCGGCGTGGTCCGACGAGCCGCGGGTGACGTTTGACGGCCGGTTCCGTCAGGTCAACGACCTGCCGATCCAGCCAAAACCCGTGCAGCGACCGCATCCGCCGATCTGGTTCGGCGGCCAGGCCCCCAAGGCGCTGGCCCGGGCGGTGCGTCACGGCAACGGGTTCCTGGGTGCGGGTTCGTCGAGCACCGCGAAGTTCGGCGAGGCCGTGAAAACGGTGCGCCACGAGCTGGGTGAACAGGGTAAGGATCCCGCCCAGTTCAGCATCGGCAAGCGCGTTTATCTGATGCTCGACGACAACCCGGCCAGAGCACGTGAACGGGTGCTCGCCGGGTTACACCGCATCTACGGCGCAATGCCCGGCATCGAGGCGGTACCGGTGTCCGGCACGTCCGACGACGTCGCAGCCGGATTGCGCGAAGTCATCGATGCCGGCGCCGAAATGATCCTGCTCAACCCGGTTGGCCGTGAGGTGGCCGAGGATCGCGAGCAGATGGAACGCCTTGCCGCAGAAGTGGTTCCGCAGCTGCGCTGAACGCCGAGCTGAGCCATATACAGCACAGGGGTATCCGCACAGGGCGCACCGCGACCCGTTACTGCCGATCGAGTTCGACCAAGACGGCGGTGCTGATAGGCCGGTCGCGATATAACCACTCAATGGTTCTCAGAGTCAGAGTGTCGCCGGACTTGATCGGCGGAGACGTCGACGACGGTTATGGCAAGGTCGCCGATGCATTTCGCGCCAACTTCGCGTCCGGTCGCGAGGTCGGCGCCGCGGTCGCTGCCTATCGCGGCGGCGTCAAAGTGGTTGACCTGTGGGGCGGCTACCGCGACGGAGTCGCCAAAGCGCCGTGGCAGCACGACACGATGGTCAACATGTTCTCAACGACCAAAGGTGTTGCAGCCCTTGCCGTTGCCTTGGCCGTGTCGCGGGGATTGTTCGGCTACGACGACAAAGTAGTCGACCACTGGCCGGAGTTCGCTCAGGCCGGTAAGACCGAAGTGACCGTCCGGCAACTACTGGGCCACCAGGCCGGATTGTGTGTGCTGAAACCAGCCCCAACCGTGCGGGATGTCGCCGAACCGGCGAGGCTTTCGGCGATGCTCGCGGCCCAGAAGCCGGCGTGGCCACCGGGCACCCGGCACGGCTACCACGCGATCACGCTGGGCTGGTACGAATCCGAGCTCATCCGTCGGACCGACCCGGCCGGCCGTACACTGGGCCGCTTCCTCGCCGACGAGATTGCCGGGCCGATGGGGCTGGACCTGCATATCGGACTGCCGGATTCAGTGCGCCGCGACCGGGTAGCGCACCTGCACCACTGGTCGCGCGCAGAATCCCTGCTGCACCTCAATACCTTGCCGGCCGGCCTCGTCGCCGCTTCGCTCAACCCGGTCGGACTGATCACCCGTGCCGGTCGCCTTCCGCGCGACGTGAGCCCCTGGGCCGGCGACTACAACCGCGACGACGTGCGCGCCGTCGAGATCCCGTCGGCCAACGGGATCGGAAATGCCGGTGCCGTGGCGCAGCTCTACGGTGCAGCTGCGACCAGGGATGCTGCGCTGGGTCTGACGCCAACCGTGCTGGACGAGCTCATGGCCGTCCCCACCGCACCGAGCCGCGGGCTGCGGGACCGGGTGCTGCACGTCGACGTCGCCTATTCGCTGGGATTGGCAAAGCCGGTGCCGTTGTGTTTGTTCGGGTCGTCCGGCAAAGCTTTCGGCACACCGGGTTTCGGCGGCTCGTTTGGCTTCGCCGACCCCGGCACCGGAACCGGGTTCGCCTACGTGATGAACCGGCTGGGCTTTCACCTGTGCAGCGATCCACGAGAGCTCGCGGTGCGCCAAGCACTGTTCCGCGACGTGCTGGGCGCGCGCCCGCAAATCTAGAGCTCGGTAGCAGAGCCGCCCGCGGCGGTGATCTTCTCCCGTGCGCTGCCGCTGAACTTGTGTGCGGTGACGTCCACCTTGGCGGTGAGCTTGCCGTCGCCAAGGACTTTGACGAGCGAGTTCTTGCGCACCGCTCCCTTGGCCACCAGCTCCTCGACACCGACCGAACCGCCCGTGGGGAATAACCGATTGATGTCACCGACGTTGACGATTTCGTACTCGGTGCGGAACCGGTTGCGAAAGCCCTTGAGCTTGGGCAACCGCATGTGAATCGGCATCTGCCCACCCTCGAAGGTCACCGGCACGCCCTTGCGGGCCTTGGTGCCCTTGGTGCCGCGGCCGGCGGTCTTACCCTTGGAGCCCTCACCACGACCGACGCGGGTGCGCTTGGTTTTCGACCCGGGGGCTGGCTTCAAGTCGTGCAGTTTGATCGTCATTTGGTGCTACCTCCCGGAGCCGAGTCGGCCAGCTCCACCTCGACGAGGTGACGCACGGCCGCGATCAACCCGCGGGTCTGCGCGTTGTCTTCGCGGATGACCGAATGGCGAATTCGCCGAAGCCCCAACGTGCGCAAGCACTCCCGCTGCTTCCAGCGGGCACCGATCGTGCTGCGCACCTGGGTGATCTTCAGCTGACTCTGTTGTGCTGCTTTTGCTCCGCCTTTTTCTAAGGCCATTTTTATGCCGTTCCTTCACGTGCAGTGTTCATACTGGCGGCCAGCCGCTCGCTTTCCCGCCGGGCGCGCAGCATGCCGGCCGGGGCGACATCCTCGATCGGCAGCCCACGCCGGGCGGCCACTTCCTCGGGCCGCTGCAAAAGCTTGAGCGCGGCTACCGTGGCGTGCACCACGTTGATCGCGTTGTCGCTGCCCAGCGACTTGGCCAGAATGTCGCGTACGCCAGCACATTCCAGCACCGCTCGGACAGCACCGCCGGCAATTACGCCGGTACCGGGGCTGGCCGGACGCAACAGCACAACGCCGGCGGCGGCCTCACCCTGCACTGGATGGGTGATGGTGCCGCCGAGCAGCGGCACCCGGAAGAAGCTTTTACGCGCCTCTTCAACGCCTTTGGCGATCGCGGCCGGGACTTCCTTGGCCTTGCCGTAGCCGACGCCGACCATCCCGTTGCCGTCGCCGACGATGACCAAAGCGGTGAAGCTGAAGCGCCGACCACCCTTGACCACCTTCGAAACACGGTTGATGGTGACGACCCGCTCCAGGTAGTTGCTCTTGTCCCCGTCGCGGTCGCGTCCGCCGCGGCCGCCGCCATCCCGGCGGCCCCGGCCGTCGCGGCTATCGCGACTGTCGCGGCCTTCGCCGCGACTGTCCCGGGCGCCAGCAGCACCGGCGCGCGGCGCGCCGGCCTCGGTCGCTTGGCCGGCTGTGCCAGCCGGTTGCTCCGCCATCATGCGGTCCTTCCAATTTCGTTTGAGAAATCGAACTCAACTCTTGTCATCAGAACTTCAACCCGCTTTCGCGCGCGGCGTCGGCCAATGCCGCGATCCGCCCGCCGTAGGTGTAGCCGCCGCGGTCGAATACCACCGTTTCGATTCCGGCCGCTTTGGCTCGCTCGGCGATCAACTGGCCGACCCGCACGCTGTGGGCCTTCTTGTCGCCGTCCACACCCCGCACATCAGCCTCGATCGACGAGGCCGCGGCCACCGTGGTGCCGTTGAGGTCGTTGACCAGCTGGACGTGGATGTGCCGCGACGAGCGGTGCACCACCAGCCGCGGCCGCTCCGGGGTGCCCGAGATCTTCTTACGCAGCCGCGCGTGCCGTCGCAGCCGGGCCTTCCGCCGCTCGGCGGATGGGCTCTGCCCCACCGGCTTTGGCGCGGCGGTATCAGCTTTTGATTGCGCCATGACTACTTACCTGTCTTTCCGACCTTGCGGCGGATCTGTTCGCCCTCGTAGCGCACGCCCTTCCCCTTATAGGGGTCAGAGCGGCGCAGGCGACGGATGTTCGCCGCGATCTGGCCGACCTTCTGCTTGTCAATTCCGGAGATCGAGAACTTCGTCGGAGACTCGACCGCGAAGGTGACGCCTTCTGGCGGTTCGATCACCACGGGATGGCTGAATCCGAGCGCGAACTCGAGGGTGGAACCCTTCAGCTGCACGCGATAGCCGACACCGAAGATCTCCATCTTAATGGTGTAACCCTGCGTCACCCCGGTCACCAGGTTGGACACCAGCGTGCGCGACAACCCGTGCAGCGAACGGTTGTGCCGTTCGTCGTCGGGACGGGTGACCACAATGGCGCCGTCCTCGCTGCGGGCCACGGCGATCGGCTCGGCGACCTTCAGGTCCAACGTGCCCTTGGGTCCCTTCACCGAGACGTGCTGGCCATCGATTGTCACCTCGACCCCGGTGGGAACCGGAACCGGCTGCTTACCAATGCGCGACATGGTTATCCCCTCACCACACGTACGCGAGGACTTCGCCGCCCACGCCCTGTCTGGCTGCCTGACGGTCGGTGAGCAGGCCCGAGGAGGTCGAGATGATCGCCACGCCCAGGCCGCCGAGCACCCGCGGCAGGCCGGTGGACTTGGCGTACACCCGCAAGCCCGGCTTGGATACCCGGCGCAGACCGGCGATGCTGCGCTCCCGGCTCGGCCCGTACTTGAGCTGAACGACTAACGCCTTGCCGACGCGCGCGTCTTCGGTGCGGTAGCCAGTGATGTAACCCTCCCGCTTGAGGATCTCGGCGATGTTGGCCTTGATCTTCGAATGCGGCAGCGTCACCTCGTCGTGATACGCCGAATTGGCGTTGCGCAGACGTGTCAAAAAGTCTGCGATCGGATCCGTCATTGTCATGACAGCGGTGTTGCCTTCCTCGCAGTGGTTCCCGGTCCGGGCCTGTTGCGCAGCTGTGGTCGGGGTTGGTCTCGTTGGGTAATAGCGGTGTTACCAGCTGCTCTTCTGCACGCCGGGCAGTTCGCCCGCGTGCGCCATCTCACGCAGGCAAATCCTGCACAGCCCGAACTTGCGGAGCACCGCGCGCGGGCGGCCGCACTTATTGCAGCGGGTGTACGCGCGCACCTTGAACTTGGGTTTGCGCGCACTCTTGATGATCAGTGCCTTCTTCGCCATCTGGTCAGTTCTCCTTGAACGGAAAGCCGAGGGCCCGCAACAGCGCTCGCCCTTCGTCGTCGGTCGTCGCTGAGGTGACGACGGTGATGTCCATGCCCCGGACCCGGTCGACCTTGTCCACGTCGATCTCGTGGAACACCGACTGCTCGGCCAGCCCGAAGGTGTAGTTGCCAGCGCCGTCGAACTGCTTGGGCGACAGCCCGCGGAAGTCGCGGATACGCGGCAACGCGATCGAGGTGAGCCGGTCGAGGAACTCCCACATCCGGTCACCGCGCAGGGTCACCCGCGCGCCGATCGGCATGCCCTCACGCAATTTGAACTGCGCGATAGACTTTCGCGCCTTGCGGATCTCCGGGCGCTGGCCGGTGATCGCCGCCAGGTCGCTGACGGCGCCATTGATCAGCTTGGCGTCCCGGGCGGCGTCGCCGACGCCCATGTTGACCACGACCTTCACCACGGTCGGGATCTGCATGACGTTGGCGTACTTGAACTCTTGATTGAGCGCATCGCGGATCTCACCGCGGTATTGCACCTTGAGCCGTGGCTGAACTTTTACCGGGGTCTCTGCCGTCGTCATGCCTGGATGTCCTTGCCGTTGCGCTTGGAGATGCGGACCCGCTTGCCAGTCTCCTCGTCGACTCGATAGCCAACCCGGGTCGGCTTGCCGTCGGAGTCGACCACCATCACGTTGGAAACGTGAATCGGGGCTTCCTGCGTGACGATCCCGCCCGAGCGCGCTCCGCGCTGGTTGGTCGAGATCGGGGTGTGCTTCTTAATCCGGTTGACGCCCTCGACGAGCACCTTGTTGCGGGTCGGGTAGGCCTGAATCACCTTGCCCTTGGCGCCCTTGTCCTTGCCCGAGACGACCAGGACGGTATCACCCTTGTGGACCTTCACCTACAACACCTCCGGGGCCAGCGAGACGATCTTCATAAAGCGCTTCTCCCGCAGTTCGCGGCCGACCGGCCCGAAGATGCGGGTTCCACGCGGGTCGTTGTCGGGCTTGATGATCACGGCCGCGTTCTCGTCGAACTTGATGTAGCTGCCGTCCGGGCGGCGGCGCTCCTTGACGGTACGCACCACCACGGCCTTCACCACCTCACCACGTTTGACGTTGCCGCCGGGGATAGCCTCTTTGACCGTCGCGACGATGACGTCGCCGATGCCGGCGTACCGCCGCGACGAGCCGCCGAGCACGCGGATGCACAAGATCTCCCTGGCGCCGGTGTTGTCGGCCACCTTTAGCCGCGATTCCTGCTGAATCACTAGATCTCCTGACC
>DASZKQ010000410.1:0-12269 GCA_035552835.1 Mycobacterium sp.
CATCTGCGCGCCCACGCACCGGTGTCGCTGGTCGACTGCCCGCCCTATCGGCCGTTCTGGGCGATCACCAAACACGCCGACATCGTGGAGATCGAGCGCGCCAATGATCTTTTCATCAATGAGCCAAGGCCGCTTTTGGCCACCGCCGACGCCGACGATTTCGCGCGGGAACAGCTAGATGCCGGAATGGGGCTGCGCACCATGATCCACATGGACGACCCGCAACACCGGGTGGTGCGCGCGATCGGCGCGGATTGGTTTCGCCCCAAGGCAATGCGGGCGCTGAAGGTCCACCCCGGTCAAGGAGTTCATGCGCACCGCCACCGCGGACACCACGGTTCGCGGGGTGTCGATCGCCGAGGGCGAGTCGGTGTATCTGTCCTACGTCTCCGCGAACCGTGACGAGGAGGTGTTCAACGATCCGTTCCGCTTCGACGTCGGCCGTGATCCGAACAAACACTTGGCATTCGGGTACGGCGTGCACTTCTGCCTGGGTGCCGCGCTGGCGCGCATGGAGGTCAACAGTTTCTTTACCGAGTTACTTCCCAGGTTGAAATCCATTGAACGCAACGGTGACCCGGAGCTAATCGCCACGACCTTTGTCGGCGGACTCAAGCACCTGCCGATTCGCTACGAGCTTCGTTGAGCGACCGGTCCTGCGTGCGCTGCACATACAGAAATCCGTCCACAGCGGCTCGCGCGCATTCGCGGTAGTCGAAGTCGGGCAGTGTAGACAGCCGGCCCAACACCACCGGGCCGATCAGCAGGGCGATCGCCCGGGTGCGGTCGATGTCACCCAACTCGGTGGCTTCCGGGCTGTCGAAAATGGCATCGAACGGCGCCGCGTACTGCTGGGCGATGCGCTCCCGCAGCGTGCTGATCGCCGAGCTGTCGGCAGTGCGGGTGTGATCGGATTCTGGCAACTGCTCCAAGTCCCGCCCCAGTGCCAGCCAACTCATCGCGGTCAGCATGCCCGGGGCCTCGGCGATCGATTGTCCAAATCCCAGCACCACGGCGATAAGGCGGTCACGCAGCGGGCCATTGTCGGAAGGCATCGGCGCCGGCGGTATCAGGCTGTTGAAAGCCGCTGCCAGCAAATCATTTCCGCTCGGGAAGTGGCGATACAGGGTGGCCCGGGCTACGTTGGCACCGCGGGTGACCGCATCGACGGTCACCGCACTTGGACCACCGGAGCGCAGCAGCGCGGTGGCGGCTTCGAGCAAACGAGCGCGAGAACGCGCCGGCCGTGGATCGGTCTTGTCGGCGATGTAGACCACCTCCGTGTTTAACCACAAGACTATCCGTCTATCTACGAGACTGTTAGTCTCGAAAATGGCCCCCGTCGACGAAAGGAAACGCATCGCCATGGTCGACATCATCTTCCGACCTGACCAGCGTACTGAAGCGGCTGCCGCGCCCGGTTCGAACCGGGCACGAATCTGGACGATGGTCGTGGCCTGCATGGGCGTGACCCTGGTGATCGCGTCGATGGTCGCGCTGAACACCGCGCTCGGCGACATCGCGGTGGCCACCTCGGCGACGCAGTCGCAGCTGACCTGGATAGTCGACTGCTACTCGGTGGCCCTGGCTTGCCTGCTGTTACCCGCCGGGGCCATCGGCGACCGCTACGGCCGTCGGGGCGCTTTCCTTATCGGCCTGGCCACCTTTGCGATCGGGTCCTTTGCGTCGACGGTGTTCACCAGCCCTGTGCAACTCATCGTGGCCCGCGGTGTGGCCGGCGCCGGAGCGGCGTTCATCATGCCCGCCACCCTGTCGCTGTTGACGGCCACCCACCGCGAAGACCAGCGAGCGAAGGCCACCGGCATTTGGGCCGGTGTCGCCGGCTGCGGCGCGGTAATCGGCATGCTCGGATCCGGGACGCTGCTGCATTTCTGGTCGTGGCGGTCCATCTTCTGGGCCTTCGCCGGTTTTGCGCTGCTGATCTTCGTATTGGCCTGTACGGTGTCGTCCTCACGCGACGACCAGGCCACCCCGTTGGACTGGGCGGGTGCGGGGTTAATCGCCGGCGCGGTAGCGGTTTTCGTGTTCGGTGTGCTCGAGGCACCCGCGCGCGGGTGGACTCATCCGCTGGTCTACGGGTCGATGAGCGTCGGGGTGGCACTGGCGGTGGCCTTCGGATCCGTCGAGGCGCGAAGGCGCCATCCCTTGCTCGACGTTCGGTTGTTTCGCCGACCCGACTTCGCCACCGGATCGGCTACGATCACCGTGTTTTTCATGGCCATGTTCGGGTTCTTTTTCGTCATCATGCAATACATCCAGCTGGTCATGGGCTACAGCCCGATCCAGACCGCCTTCGCGCTGAGCCCGCTGATGGCGCCGATGCTGACGTTGTCCGTGCTATCCCCGTGGTATCTGCCCCGAATGGGTCTGCGGCTGGTGGTGTTCCTCGGGCTGGTGCTCATCTCGGCCGGGTTCCTGTGGATGCGGGTCCTACAGATCAACTCGCCGTATTGGGACATGATGTGGCCGCTGCTGGTGATGAGTACCGGCATCGGATTCTGCACGGCACCAAGCACGTTAGCGATCATGACGGCGGTGCCCGACGAGAAGCAGGGGGTTGCCTCTGCGGTCAACGACACCACCCGTGAGGTCGGTGCCGCCCTCGGCATCGCGCTGGCCGGGTCCATCCTGGCGGCGCGATATGCCCACGTCCTCACACCCCATCTGGCAGCGTTCCCCGGTCCGGTCCGTGCACCGGCGTCGCATTCGCTGGCTCAGGCCCTGGAGATCTCCAAATCGCTTGGCCCGCAGGGCCGTCAACTCATCGAACTTAGCCAGACCGCCTTCCTGCAGGCGATGGAATCGTCGATGCTGGTAATGGGCCTGATCATCGCGATAGCAGCGCTAGTGATCGGCGCCTGGGCGCCGGGCCGCGACGGCCGCCAGCTGCGCCCGATCCGACGGCTTATCTCGCTCCGTCGCGCCGATGGCGCCGGCCGGCACCGGCCCCTGACGTCAGCCGACGAACTCGGCCGCCCGGTGGCCGAGCATGACGATGCTGGCGTGCGGGCCGCGACTGGTGATCCCCGGCAAGACCGATCCGTCGATCACCCATAAACCGTCGATACCGTGGACCCGGCACTGGTGATCCACGACGGCCGCCGGATCCCCCGCCGGGCCCATCGGTGCGCTGCTGCACAGATGCTGAGACGTCGACCATGCGGGCTCGCCGACTTGGGTTGTCGAACCAGCCAATTCGCGAGCCAACTCGCAGCCCCGCTTCAACGCGGCCACATCGGCGGGCTCGGTGTCGTAGCGATGCTCGATTCGCGGCGGAACCAACGGATCAGCGGAAACGAGCGTAATGCGACCCCGCGCCCGCGGCTGCATGAGCGCTACACCAATGTGCGGCCAGTCCGGATGGCCCGCCGTGCCGTCGCCGACCATCGCCACGAAACCTCCGGTATACGGCCGTATCTCAATGTCGTCAGAAGTACTGAGCACCACTTCGAGCACCGGCCGGTCGGGGGCGACTTCCCAGTTGGTCGGCAACACCCATTCAGGATGGTCGCTACACGCCATCCCGACCGGCAAGCCGGCGACGACGTCTACCCCCGCGGCACGCAGCACGGCCTCGTCGCCTATGCCGGAAAGCATTAGCAGATGCGCTGATTCGATCGCTCCAGCCGATAGCACAATTCGATCGGCGGTAGCGGTGATCGGGCCTCCTGGCCCGATCGCGTCGACGCCGACGACGCGACTGCCCGAGAAACGCAGCCGTACTGCTCGCGTCTGGGTCAGCAGCGAGAGATTCGCTCGAGTTAAGGCAGGCCAAAGATATGCCGCACCCGGACCGGTGCGCACACCGTCGACGATGTTGAGCGGGACGGCACCGACGCCCGACGGTAGCCCGGAGGCACGTGCCACATCATTCAGATCGGATATCCAGGCGAACCCACCCTGCTGCGCGGCTGCTACGAAAGACGCTGTGCTGCCAACAATTTCGCGAGTTCGGCGAACCACAATGGGGCCGGCGTCGCCGTGGGCCGGACCGGTGAAATCCAGGTCGGTCTCAATATCCCGGAAGTGACCGATGATGTCTGACCACATCCAGCCGCGCACCCGGTAGCCGTCGAAGTCTCGTGGCAAACCGCGGCAGAAATATCCGCCATTGACGGCGCCGGAACCGCCGACCGTCGCGCCGCGCATGATCGTGATCTGGCGGGCCGGCCGCTCGGTCAGATGTGTCTGATAACGCTGGACGACCGGGCTGGCGGCGCCGATCGGCAGCCGCAACCCGTTCGTCGTTTCGGCCCGCAATGCTGGGTCGGCTAGCCCGAGACCAGCCTCTAATACCGTTACCGCACAATTTGGATCAGCCGAAAGCCGGTTTGCGATAACAGATCCCGCGCTTCCCGCACCGATGATCAGCACATCGCTGTGCAGCCCAGCTGCAGTCAGGAGTCAGACTCGAATCTGCGGCTTAAGCGGGCCGATATTGCGCTCCCGCACCACGCCGTACCAAAGTCCGAGGCCATAGGCCAGGTCGTCGAGGCGCTTTAGGACCAGATAGGTGAGCAGCCCGATCGGCTTGGCGTCTTCGTCGGCGGATCGCCGGCGGCTGGCCCAATCCACCACCCCGTCGGCGACAGCAGCGATCAGCACGATGCGGCGAGCAGGCCGGAACACGATGGCCGCCAGCAGCGCGATCGGCCAATAATGCCGGCAGATGGCCGACGCCAGTTGCATCGCCGCCGACCAAAGGCCGCGGGCAGCTACCGCCAGCACGTCCGAGATCTGGGTGTCAGCATCCTGCAGCGTTCTCGCGATGCGACGACCGGTTAGCGCCGCCACCAGCAGCGATGCCAGATAGCTGAAGCTCGAGCCGATGGCCATCAGGATCCATGCCGCAAGTGCCCAGCCCGATATCATCAGTGGCGCGATCTTGTCCGGGTGTCGCACTGACAACGGGGCAGCCGAACCACCGTAAAACGCTTTGCGCGCAATCCAATCCCGCAATTGCGTGCGATGATCATGCCCCACCTGGGCGATCGGCTCGTAACGCAGCCGGGCACCGGCTTCGACAAGTCGCCAGCACAGATCGACATCCTCACCCGCGCGCAGGGTCTCGTCGAAGCCGCCGATTTCGCGAAGTTTGGTCGTCCGGCAGATGATCGCCGCACTGGGCACATAGGAGACGCTGGTATACGGAATGACCGGGGCCTCACGCTGCCCAAGGTCCAGCGATGAGCGCACCGCTTCGTAGCGGGCTACCAAATGGTCGGTCTGGGCCAGACCGACGATTCGCGGAGCGACCAGTGCCACGGTGGGGTCACAGAAATGACCGAGCAGAGCCTCCAGCCAGCCGCGTCGCGGAACGACGTCGGAGTCCAAGAAGGCGACGAAGCCCGTCTTGCAGGCGGCAAGACCGGTATTGCGCGCTGCCGCGGGCCCTCTGCTTTGTGCGTGCCGCAGCACCTCGATGTCGCAGTGCTGCCCCTCAAAGTCGTCTTGCTCAGTCGGTGTCGATGAGCCGTCGTCGACGACGATGATGCGCAAGCCACGCAACGAGGTGACCAACCTGCGCAAGCCATAAGCGTTGTCCCGCACTGGAATGACGACGGTTATATCGCGATGTGACGGGCCACCAGCGGGCCGCGGGTGAGCCACCGTCGCGTCCAGCAGGGTTCGGGCCAGCTCGGCGCTGACTGCGTCGTGGACTTTGAGGCGGCCGTCGGCAAGCATGTCCTGGGCGGCCGGCGCCAACCGCAGCAACCTGGTGGGCGAGCCGCCCAGCAAAGCGGAGCCCTGGCCAAGCACCCTGACCCGCCGGTCGACCTGCACAGCAAACCCATCCGGCAACCGCGCCTGGATCATGTGAGCATCCCGTCCGCCGCGGGCGTCCAACGTCGGACCCGGCTCAGACAATCGTCGACCATCTCGGCCAGCATCCGCTCCCCCTCCGCGGCGGTCGCCGTGGTCGGGTCCCCCAGTACTCCGACCTCGCTGACCGCCGCCACTCCGCCGCGACGCATCGACGGCAGCAGGTCGGACAACGGCGCTCCGTTGCCCGCACGCCACCGGTCGGTCAGCACGTCGGCCGGCGAAATATGCAGCAATAGTGAAGTTTCAGCGTGCCCGGCGTGGGCGTCGGCGCCTGCCGCCGCGCAGGGGCACCACCCCGCGTCACGTCCTTCGGACCGCAGCTGGCCCACCGCCCGGCCGAGCGCCCGGACGTTGCCGCCATGGCCGTTGATGAAGAGCAGCCGCTGCGCCCAACAGGTAGCCGACCTGCCGTACTCCACCAGCAGCGTGGTCAGGGCGTCGGTGCCGATCGAGATGGTTCCGGGGAAGCTCTGGTGCTCACCGCTGTCGCCGTAGGCGATGGCCGGCGCCACCACCCAGTGCAGCTGGCGGTCGCCGGACAGGCGGGCGGTGATCCCGCGGGCGACGGCCGTCGCGATCCGGGTGTCGGCGTCCAGCGGCAGGTGGGGGCCATGCTGTTCGGTGGATCCCACCGGAATGGCCACGCCCGACGACATGCTTTGAAGCTGGCTCGACGTCGAGCTCCCGAGTTCGGCGAGGACAGCCACTCGGTGATGGTAGGACGAATTCACCTGTCGTGCATCGGTTGTTGGCGCACTCGAAAAATTTTTTGTCGCCGGCCGTTCAGTAAACCCGGTCACCGCTGCCACGCCCGCCCCGTGAGTATCAAAATACTCGCTGGTCGCGCATGCGCCGTCGCTATGCTCCGCCCCGTCCGGGCGGGGGCACTCCGAGCGCTCGGGCAAACCCGGGCGGCACCAAGATGTCGTCCGGTTTGAGGTCGTGCACGGAGGCGCGGCTGAGACCCATCAGCGCGGAGTGGATGCCGCCGCGGAGGATGTCGAGCACGTTCTCGACACCCGACTGCCCGGCGGCTGCCAGGCCCCACAGGTAGGCGCGGCCGATCATCACCGCACGCGCTCCCAGTGCCAGCGCCTTGACGACGTCGCTGCCGCGGCGGATACCGCCGTCCAGCAACACCTCGATCTGGTCTCCGACCGCGTCCACAACGACGGGCAGCGCCCGGATCGACGCCGGTGTGCCGTCCAAGTTGTTGCCGCCGTGGTTGGACACCGAGATTGCCGAAACACCAGCATCCACAGCCCTTTTGGCGTCGTCCACCCGCATCACGCCTTTGAGCATGAACGGGCCGCCCCACAGCTCGCGCATCCAAGCTATGTCGTCCCACGTCGGCGGCGGCGTCGCCATCCACTCCCCGTAGGCGGCGAAGAAGGGCGGCCCGGGTTCGCCCCGGGGCGCCTGGTTGGGCACCCGCAGGTCCGGCGGGCGCAGCGTCTTGCCGTACGTCCACAACCAGCCTGGACGGGTGATCGCCTGCGGCGACAACTTCAGGATGGTCCGCAGGTTCATCTGCTCCGGGATCGCGGGGCTACCCCAGTCCCGCCCGTGCGAGAACGACCAGTCGGTGGTCGCGATCAAGCCAACCGCGCCGGCCTGCCGAGCCCGCTCGACACGCTGCGCGATCGCCTCGCGCCCTCCCAACCAATACACCTGGAAGAACAGCTTCCCGTTGGCGGCGACGACCTCCTCGATCGGCTTGCTGGCGAACGACGACAGCCCCATGGCCGTGCCGCGCGCCGCCGCGGCCCGCGCAACGGCCACCTCACCGTCCGGATCGACCGCCTGCACGCCGGTGGGCGAGATGACGACCGGCAAGGAAATCTCTTGCCCCATAACAGTTGTCGAGAGGTCGCGCTTTTCGATAGCGCCGACGACGTGTGGCGCGAAGCCGAGCTCGCTGAACGCCTCGACATTGTCGGAGACAGTCAGCCCCTTCTCGCTGGCGGCGACCAGCGCGGCATAGACCGACTTCGGCAGCCGCCGTCTCGCCCGTTGCTGCGCGATGGCGACGGTCTCGAACCAGACGTCACGGGCCACGGCTAGACCGGGCTTTCGTTGCAGAGCCGCTTCGGCATGGTCAGTGTCAGTGGCACCGGTCCGCTGCTCCGCCGTCCGTGCGAGTGGTCGCCTGCGGGTCGAGGTTTGTCACGCTCTTGCGCCAGGGCCGGCGCACCGTAACCCTGCACGCATTCCGGATCGGGGCCGTCGATCGGCAGACCGGTGAAGAACTTGGCCGCCATGCAACCGCCCCGGCAGCTGTCGTAGTGTCCGCAGCTTCCGCAAGCGCCCGCCGACTGCGGCTCGCGGAGCTCACGGAACAGCGGGGCGTTCTTCCATACGTTGGCGAAGCCAGTCCCAAAGCCGGAGTCGGACAAGATGTTTCCGGCAAGGAAGCGGTCGTGGATGGCGAACGGGCAGGCATATACATCGCCGACCGGGTCGATCAGGCACACCACCCGGCCGGCTCCGCACATGTTCAGACCGGCCAGGGCACCGGGCTCGCCGAGTCCGGACAGGTGGAAGAAGGAATCACCGGTCAATACCCGCTCACCCTTGGCGACCAGCCAGTCGTAAAGCTGGACCTGCTGGTCGGCGGTCGGATGCAGCTCGTCCCATACATCGGCGGCACGACCCGATGGGCGCAGCCGGGTGATGCGCAGCGTGGCACCGTAACGGCTTGCCAGCGAAGCGAATTCGTCAAGCTGCCCGACATTTTGGCGGGTCACGACCACGGAGATCTTGGCGTCGGAGAATCCAGCGGCGGCAAGGTTTTCCAACGCTCGGATGGCCATCGCGTAGGACCCGGCACCCCGGACCGCGTCGTTGACCTCTGCGGTCGCGCCGTCCAATGAAATCTGGACGTCGACGTAGTCGCTGGCGGCCAACCGGGCGGCTACCTCGGGCGTGATCCGTACCCCGTTGGTGGAGAACTTCACGCCCACGTGATGAGCGGTGGCGTAATCCACCAGTTCCCAAAAGTCCTGCCGTACAGTCGGTTCCCCACCGCCGATGTTGACGTAGAAAACCTGCATGCGTTCCAGCTCGTCGATGATGTCCTTGCAGGCCTGCGTGGACAGCTCGCGCGGATCACGTTTGCCCGACGACGACAGGCAGTGCACACACGCCAGGTTGCACGCATAGGTCAGCTCCCAGGTCAGGCAGATGGGTGCGTCCAACCCATGCTCGAACTGGTCGACGAGCCGTGGCACAACTGCTGTCATGCGCGCTGCTCTCCCCCGCAAGCGGGAGGTGCCCCCAGGCGCGCAGCGGCGAGGGGGCGTGCCCCCACCTCACCGCTGCCTCTCTCAATGTCGCCGGCGCGTGTCATGCGCGCCGCTCCTCCGGCGCAGCGGGCACCAACATGTTGGAACCGGCCAGCACGCCCAGCGCATGCAGATAGGGACCCTGTCGGTCATCCTCGACTCCTGCGGCGCGGCAGGCGGCGCGAACGTCTGGATAATCGGCGAGCGATTGCACCACCGCAAGAATGGTGCGGTTCTTGAGGAATGACAGTTTGCGGGTGCCGAAGTGATACAACAGCGCGCCGAACGGCTCGGGTCGCACCGCCACCTGCGGGTGCAACCGCCACGTGAGTCCGGGATCGAACCCGCCCACGTCCGGTGACGATGCCGGCCGGTTGACGGCCGGCTGAGGAGGCGGGCAATCCAACCCCTGCGCGGGGGCGGTCACGATCAGTAGACCCCGCACATCCCGTCGATGGACACCTCTTCAACCAAGGACTCGGTGACGAGCTCGGTGTCGGCGTCGATCTGCTGGTTCGGCTCCATGGCGTTGCCTTTCGTTATTAGGGTCTCGACAAGTCGCGTCGATCCGGTGACAATCTTCGTCAGGATATGGCATCGAGTGCCAGAATGGAAGGGCGGGTCGGATGCTGGAGCAGGCGCGGGTCGGCCGGCGCCGTTCCACGACCCCGCAGCACATCACCGATGTTGCTCTAGGCCTGTTCGCCGAGAGCGGCTTCGCCGAGGTAAGCGTCGACGACGTCGCACAGGCCGCAGGTATCGCCCGCCGCACGGTGTTTCGTTACTACGCCTCGAAGAACGCGATCCCGTGGGGAGACTTCGACGCTCACCTGCAGCACTTGCGCGAGCTTTTGGACCATATCGATCCGGCTATGCCACTCGGCGAGGCGCTGCGTGCTGCGCTGCTGTCGTTCAACACCTTTGACGAGTCGGAAACCATCCGTCATCGGCAGCGAATGCGAGTTATCCTGCAAACCGCGGAACTCCAAGCGTATTCGATGACGATGTATGCCGGCTGGCGCGAGGTAATCGCCGAGTTCGTGGCACGCCGATCCAGCGTTCGAACCAGGGACCTGCTGCCGCAGACCGTTGCGTGGATGCTGCTTGGCGTCGCCCTGAGCGCCTACGAGTACTGGCTGGACGACGAATCCGTCTCGTTGCCACAGGCTCTCGGGGACGCGTTCGACGTCGTCCGCGCTGGCCTGGACGAGCTGGACGGATGAGCCCCGATAGCCGCCTGATGCGGTCCCTGCGACTGCAAGGCCAGATCTGCACCGGCATGGGCTCGCCGATGTACGGCGACGTGTTGGACCGGGTGGCCGCCGACGTGGAAGCCAGCGGTGTCTTCGCCGCCATCCTGTCCGGGCACGAAGACGCTGCCGGGCGGCTGGCGCTGCCGCTGCGACTGCTCGGTGGGCTGCACCGGCTGGCGCTCGATGGCCGCGCCCCGGGGCTACGTCGTTGGTATCCGAGCGCGGGCGGGCAGTGGGATGCACAGGCGGCTTGGCCCGATATCGCGCTCGCCGCCTCCGAGCACGCCGACCTGCTGCGGGCCGCGCTCGATCAGCCGCCGCAAACCAACGAGGTGGGCCGGTCCGCCGCGCTGATCGGCGGTCTGCTCATTCTTGCGCACCGATTCGATTTGCCGGTACGGCTTTTCGAGATTGGGTGCAGTGCCGGACTTAACCTGCGCGCCGATTATTACCGCTATCGCCATCCGGGCGGCCAGTGGGGCCCGACCGACTCGCCGGTGACCATCGACGACGCGTGGCACGGCCAACTGCCGCCCCCCGCGGACCTGCGGATCGTGCAGCGTCATGGCTACGACATCGCGCCGCTCGACGCCACCAGCCGCGACGGCGAATTGGCACTGCTGAGCTATCTGTGGCCCGATCAGCCCGCGCGGTTGGATCGGTTGCGCGGCGCGATCGCCATCGCCCGGCGAGTCCCGGTGCCGTTACAGCGCCGCAATGCCATCGACGCCGTCGCCGGCCTGTCCGTCGCCACCGGCGCGCTAACCGTGTTGTGGCATTCCATTATGTGGCAGTACCTTTCCGCAGACGACCAGGCCGCCGTCCGAGCCGGGATCGACGCGCTGGGAGCCCAAGCCCGAGCCGACTCACCGTTCGGGCATCTGATGCTGGAGCCGCAGCGGCGAACACCCGACTCTCCGGTCGAGTTCACGGTTCGCGCCCGCTGCTGGCCCGGTGGTGACGACACGCTAATGGGCACATGTTCGCCGCACGGGCCGCCGGTGAACTGGGAATAGCGCGGGCGCGCTGGATCAGTGCAGTCGGCCCTGGGCGGTGGCCAAGAACGGCGCGGCGATGGCGAGGAATCCGTCGGGGTCTGAGGAAAACACCACGTGGCCCGTGGGCAGCACCTCCAGCCGCGATCCCGGGATTGCCGCGGCGGTGGCACGGCCGACACGCATTGGGGCGGCGGTGTCTTTTGATCCCCAGACAATCAGGCATGGCGCGGCGATGCGGTCGGCGTGCGGGCGCAGCTCATAGTCGGGCGAGGCGAAACTGCGCCACAGTGCCGCCGTGAGGACGACACCTTCGCGGGTGTGCGCACGAGCCAGCACGCGTTCTTCAACAGCGTGGTCGGTGTCGCTGGTCGCCTTCATGTAGCTGCGGACGAACCGCGGCAGGACTCGTTTCATCACCGCCGGCGTTCCCAACAGTCGGCAGTAGAGCTTGATGGCCGGGTTGGAGACGAAACCGCCCGTGTTGACCAACACCAGCCGCGAAACCCGTTGGGGTTCGGTGATCGCCAACCGTGCCGCAGCGAAGCCGCCCACGGAGTTGCCGATGAATGCGGCGGGTGGCAGGTCGAGTGTGGCAACTAGGTCGGCGAGAACGTCGGCGAAGGAAGCCGCGGTCGGCCGATGGTTCGGCGTCGGGGCTGGCGAGTCGCCGTGGCCAGGCCAGTCCACTGCGATGACGCGGTGGTCGCGTCGCAGGCTCGGTGCGATCGCGTCGAAGTCGTGGCGATCATGCAGCGTCGCATGGAGTAACACCACCACCGGCCCTTCCCCGCTATCGCTGTAGGCAACCTCTCCCACCCGCGTTTGCACCATGTTGACCATTACCGTACCTTTCGTTGACCGACTGGTCGGTCAACGATATCATTGCC
>DASZKQ010000411.1:0-4495 GCA_035552835.1 Mycobacterium sp.
GGCCACAAAAACGTCAAGAACTACGACGGCAGTTGGACGGAATACGGCTCCCTGGTGGGCGCCCCGATCGAGTTGGGAAGCTGATATGTGCTCTGCACCAAAGCAAGGACAGACGTTGCCGGCCAGCGTCGACCTGGAGAAGGAGACGGTGATCACCGGTCGGGTTGTCGACGGTGACGGCCAGGCCGTTGGCGGTGCGTTCGTGCGCCTGCTGGACTCCTCCGACGAGTTCACCGCCGAGGTCGTCGCATCGGCCACCGGCGACTTCCGATTCTTCGCCGCACCCGGATCCTGGACGCTGCGCGCACTGTCGGCTGCCGGTAACGGTGACGCGGTGGTGAACCCGTCGGGCGCGGGGATCCACGAGGTCGACGTCAAGATCGCCTGACGGTCTCCCCGGCCAGTCGTAGCGCCGCCGCCGACTAGACTCGTTGCCGTGCTTTTGTTCTTCGAGATCATTCTGGTCGCCGCAGTTGTGGCGATCTCCTGGTTCGCGCTGTACACGCTGTATCGGCTGATCACCGACGAGTCGTGACGCGCCGGCGACGATGCAGAGCGCAGCGATGCGGAGGAGCGGCGCATGACCTCCAGCCGGCGACGATGCAGAGCGCAGCGATGCGGAGGAGCGGCGCATGACCTCCAGCGCCGACGCCGGTGACGAGTCGGTCCGCCCGCCTCGTTCCGGGGACCGTGCCGTGGCCGCAGCCGCCCAGCGCGCCAAGGTGACCGCGGCTCGCAACATCCCGGTCTTCGACGACCTCCCTGTTCCCGCGGACACCGCGAACCTGCGCGAGGGCGCAAATCTGAATGACGCCCTGCTGGCTTTGCTTCCGCTGGTTGGCGTGTGGCGCGGCGAAGGAGAGGGCCGCGGAGCCGACGGCGACTACCGGTTCGGGCAGCAGATCGTGGTCTCACACGACGGCGGCGACTATCTCAATTGGGAAGCACGGTCCTGGCGGCTTACCGATTCCGGCGACTACCAAGGACCCGACTTGCGGGAAACCGGTTACTGGCGCTTCGTGAACGACCCCCACGACCCATCTGAGTCACACGCCATCGAGTTGCTGCTGGCGCACTCGGCCGGCTATGTCGAGCTGTTTTACGGGCGGCCGCTTAACCAGTCGTCGTGGGAATTGGCCACCGATGCCTTGGCCCGCAGCCGGTCTGGGGTGTTGGTCGGCGGCGCTAAGCGGCTTTACGGCATCGTCGAGGGCGGCGACCTGGCCTATGTCGAAGAACGGGTGGACGCCGACGGGGGGTTGGTGCCGCACTTATCGGCGCGGCTCTCCCGGTTCGCCGGCTAGCACGCGCTGGCAGCTGCAGCCGAATGCTGCCCGACCAGGGCGACGATGCGTTATCGTCGCATCGCAGTTTGACTGTTCGCCCCCGTGCCGAGGGGAGAGTGCTATGGGGATCTTTATCAGCTATTCGAGCCAAGACAGGTCGGCCATCGAGCCCCTGACGGCAGCGCTTCGGCGGGCCCGCCAGCAGGTTTGGTTCGATGACGACCTGGGCGGCGGCGAAGCCTGGTGGAACGAAATCCTCGAGCAGATCCGCTCGTGCGAGGTCTTCATCGTCGCGCTGTCGAATCACTCGCTGGAGTCCAAGCCCTGTCAGGCCGAATTGCGCTATGCGAAAGCCCTGCAGCGACCAATTCTTCCCGTTCGGATCGGCCCGGTCGACAGTATGCGGGCCAATCCCCTTGCGTCGCTGCAGGTTATCGATTACCAGAACCCAACCGTCGACACCGGTATCCAGCTGGTCAGCGCGGTCCACGCGTTAGCAGCCCAACAGCCGCCGTTGCCCTCGCCGCTGCCCGACGAACCACCGGTGCCGTTCGCCTATCTGATGCGGCTCAGCAGCACCCTCGCCGAGCAAGATCTTGACCCTCGCCAACAAACTCACTTGCTGACCGAACTCAAATCCGGGCTCGAAGAGGACGGCGACGATCCCACCGCTCGAAACGACATCGCCCGTCTGCTGCGCACGCTGCGTGACCGAAGCGACGTCACCTACCGCACCCGAAGCGAAATCGACAACGTGCTGGCGTCGGTCGACGCGAAGTCCCCAACCGCAGCAGCGTCATCCACAGAACCCGACCAACTAGCTGGGGCCGCTGGCGGGTCGACGACTCCGACACGAACCGGCACCGCCACCGAGCATCTCGGCGGCGCCAAACCGTCCGCGCTGCCCTCGACTGGACGAAGCCTGCCCGCTTCGGATGACGGTGGGGCGTCCCGCAGGCGGTTATTGATCGCGGCCGGTGCCGGACTAGCGATCGTCATCGCGGTCGTGGTGGTAGCGGTGCTCGTCACCCAACGGCCGAGCCCCACACCGTCACCGAAACCGACCACCCCAGCTGCCGCACCGGCACCGAACACCCCAGCTGCCGCACCGACGCCATCCGCAAACCTGAACTCGATTCTGCTCAGCCCCGCAGATATCAACACCGTCATGGGCGCCTCAAACATGCAACCCACCAACCAAGCGGAGCAGATGGGCGTTCCCCCGGGGACGCTGTCGAACCCGGACTGCCTCAGCGCGCTCGTAGCCATCCAAAGTTCGGTGTATCAGGGTAGCGGCTATACCGCGGTACGTGGCCAAGCGCTGAACGCGGAGGATCCTCCCCACTTTGTCTACGAAGCCGCGGTGAGCTTTCCATCCGCCGAACAAGCCCTCGCGTTCGTGAGGACATCTGCGGACAAATGGCAGGCTTGCGTCGGCCAACTCCTGACGGTGACCACGCCTAACAAAATCTTTCACTGGAACTTCGCGAACCCCACCGGGGGCCCCCCGAAGATTACGCAGGTGCACACGCAGCTCCACGGCGGCCGCGCCTGCCAGCACGCGCTGAGCGCGGTGTCCAATGTGGTCATCGACGTCGTGGCGTGCGGTGCCAGCATCACCAATGAAGCCGGCCAGGTCGCCGATCAGATGGCCGCCAAGGTAACACCATAACGACCGCCGATACCGGCTGCCGCAGAGAGCCTTTGGAGTTTTGGGCTAGACCTCAAGAAATGGGCAGCCCCCGAGCCATAGTTCCTGGTTGGACAGACCGGAGGCTCGGGGGCTGGGTGGCTGCGGGGAATTCGCCAGCGCGCGCAGGTGATTCCTCGCCCGGTGCAGCTAGCGGGCAGCCACCTCACAAGTCCATTCAGCTATCAATTTCGCGGACCACCTCCTTCCCTGTGTACGGCCGACCGTACCCGCTGCGCGCCGCGCCGACAACCGATTTCAGCGATCGCTGACGACGGCGGCGTCGACAAGTCCGGCGAATTCGGTCGCCATCGGGGCGCTCGGCAGTACCCGGCCGTCGAGCGTATGGACGCGAGCAGCCAGCGTCATGCTCGACACTAGCCAAATTCCTTGCGCTGCAAAAAGATCAGCGACACGCAGAGCACGATAGTCGCAGTCGTAGCCTTTGGCGCGGGCGACGCCGAACAGCGCCTGCTGCGTGGTGCCGCGCAGGATCGGATACCAGGGCGGCGGAGTCAGCAGGCACACATTGCCCCCGGCTGCTGCGCCACCGACGGCGATCACAACCGTCGACCGCGGGCCTTCCAGAACGTAGCCGTCCGAGCTGACGAAAATGACGTCACCGGCGCCCCGCCGGGCGGCATGTCGCAGCGCGGCCATGTTGATGGCGTAGGACAGCGTCTTGGCGCCGGCCAGCAGCCAGGGCATCGCCTCGACACCGGTCGCGGGTAGCTCGCGGGGCAGCGTCACCGCGGCCACCCCGTCGCGACGGGCGGCAGTGATCCGGTCGGGGATCGGATTGACCGTCACGTAGGCGGTGGACGCGGAGCCGCGTTCCCGGCCGCGGCTGTAGACCAAGCGCATCGCACCCTCGTCGGCGGTATCCGCCGACCACTGCCGCGCTGCCAGGTCGATCGCGTGCCGCCAGCGGGTCAGGTCCGGCTCCGGCAGGTCCAGCAGCTTCGACGAGTGGCTCAGCCGGCCCAGATGGGCCTCCGCCAGGCACGCCTTGCTGTCGCGAACCAGCAACGTCTCGAATACGCCGTCGCCACGCACCGCGGCGAGGTCGTCGGCGAACAGGAGTGGCGTTTCCGGCGGATGTACCTCACCGTCGAGCGTGACGACCACGCCCGGGTGGCCTGTCATGGACCAGAAGCCTAACGCCGTAGGCCCGTAGAGTTGGTGTGTGTCCGCTGTTCCCGCCCCCGACACCGGTCCCGACGCCGGCGCGATCTGGCATTACGGTGACCCGCTGGGCGAGCAGCGGGCAGCCGAGACCGACGCCGTGCTGGTCGATCGCTCGCACCGTCGTGTGCTCACACTGACCGGCGCCGACCGGCAGACCTGGCTGCACAACATCTCAAGCCAGCATGTCAGTGAACTTCCTGACGGCGCCAGCACGCAAAACCTCAGCCTGGACGGGCAGGGACGGGTCGAGGACCACTGGATCCAAACCGAGCTCGGCGGCGTCACCTATCTCGACACCGAGCCGTGGCGGGGCGAGCCGCTGTTGGACTAC
>DASZKQ010000412.1:0-8676 GCA_035552835.1 Mycobacterium sp.
TTCTCCAGGTCGACGCTGGCCGGCAACGTCTGTCCTTGCTTTGGTGCAGAGCACATATCAGCTTCCCAACTCGATCGGGGCGCCCACCAGGGAGCCGTATTCCGTCCAACTGCCGTCGTAGTTCTTGACGTTTTTGTGGCCGAGTAATTCCTGCAGCACGAACCAGGTGTGTGAGGACCGTTCCCCGATGCGGCAGTACGCAATCGTTTCCTTCGACCCGTCCAAACCGGCGTCGGCGTACAGCTTGGCCAAGTCGTCGTCGGATTTGAGGGTGCCGTCCTCGTTGGCAGCCTTACTCCACGGCACGTTGATTGCGCCGGGGATATGGCCGGGCCGCTGGCTTTGCTCCTGTGGCAGATGCGCCGGCGCCAGGATCTTGCCGGAGAACTCGTCGGGGGAGCGCACGTCGACGAGGTTCTTCACGGTGATCGCGGCGAGCACCTCGTCACGGAAAGCCCGGATGCTGTTGTCGGGCGCCTTGGCGGTGTATGACGTCGCGGGCCGGTTCACCGTCTCGGTGGACAGCGGCCGCCCGTCGAGCTCCCACTTCTTGCGGCCACCGTCGAGCAGCTTGATGTTGTCATGGCCGTACAACTTGAAATACCAGTAGGCGTAGGCGGCGAACCAATTGTTGTTGCCGCCGTAGAGGATCACGGTGTCGTCGTTGGCGATACCGCGGTCACTTAGCAGCTTGGAGAACTGCTGGGCATCGACGAAGTCACGCCGTACGGGGTCTTGCAGATCGGTACGCCAGTCCAGTTTGACCGCGCCGGGGATGTGGCCGACGTCGTATGCGCTGGTGTCCTCGTCGACTTCGACGAAGACGGTGTTCGCGGCGTCGAGATTGCTCTGGGCCCAGTCGGTGGAGACCAGGACGTCGGAGCGTGCCATGTTGGGGATCCTTTCGGGAGTTACGCGGCCTCAGATGCCCGAGTGGGCTTCAGATGCACGACGAGCGGGTAGAGCTGGCAGCCCAGGCAGATGCCGAAGGCTGCGTTGAGGAAAGCCGCCACTAGTGCCGCGCCGGTGGCGAAGAGACCGACCAGTGGCGCACCGACGGCGAATCCGGCCGCGCCGATCACTGCGAAGATCAGGCCGACCAGTTGGGCGAACTTCAGCGGCGGCACCGGCTCACGCTCTCGGACCGGTCCCAAACGCGGGGCCACCACATTGGCGAAGACCACTCCGTAGGGATGACGGCGCGGGCCGGCCGCGGCGCCGATCGCGAAGACAACGGCCTGCAGGCCCAGAATGACCGCGGCGGCCAGCGAGCTGATTCCCGCTACGACGAGGGTGATCACCAGCACAACAGTGGTGATCCAGGCGACGAATCGGGGCCCGCGGACGTCGACCTGGTCGATGGTGCTGGTGCTCGACATGATGGTGCTCCTAGCTGCTCTGTGCAGGGGTATGGGGGACGCGCGCCAAGGTGTTTGTTCCTGGCTGCTCCGAGCGCGGCGCGAAAAAGCGCGGCTACTCAGCAACTACAACAACAGCAGCAACCCGCGACGCGGCACAGATCGACTGCGCGGCGCTTGGTGAGCAGGAGCTCAACGCGGGCGGACACGTCGGACAGCTTACCCAATGGCCACACCATCAAGCCAACAGCGGAGTCAACGCCGACCGCAGGTCATCGGCTTTCGGCACACCCGCGGCACGATATCGCTGACGCCCCTGCATATCGAAGATAAATGTGGTGGGCAGCGATAAAACTGAAAGGCGTCGCGCGGCAGCCGGATTGGCGTCCATGTCGATTTCCACGTGGGCGACCTCACCAAGGTCGTCACACACCTGGGTAACCACGCGGCGCACATGGGTGCACGGTAGGCACCATGGCGCGCTGAAATGCACGACGGTCGGCCCGTCATCGGACAGGCCCAAGTCGCTGGTGTCCACTTCGCCGGCCGCCCGAGAATCGGTCGGCCGGACCGCACCGGTGCGCCGGGTCAGCAGCCAGCCGACGACTGCGGCCAGCGCCAGCGCGGCTACGACCGCCACGATCGAGGGAATCATGCCCGGTTAAACCCGTCGAGCGTGATGGTTAATCCCGTGGTGATGCCCTCGATGATCACGTCGGAGCCGCGGGCGCCCTGGCTCGTCGGCGCCACCCCGAACGGAAGTTTTTGGTCGGGCAGCTTGCCGGCAAATGCGGCCAGCACCGCGTCACGCTTGTCGTCGGGGACCGTCTGATTGGCGGTGTTCGGGCCGGTCAGCACACCGGTGGGCGTGAACACCAGCGTGGTTTTGTCCTCGCCGGCTATCGAGAGGTCGACGGCGACGCTGACCTGTTTGTCGAAGTGGGCCGATTTCGGGGTGCCGGTGAACACCAGGCCGTGACTCCCGGAGATCCCGGATTCGGTAGTGCCGCCGGTGGCGTCATTGGTTTCCTGCTGCGGCGCCTCGACCATTAGATCGTGGATACCCATGTAGCGGCCGAGGTGCAGCGAGTCGATGATGATCCGGCTCTCGAGCTTGCCGACCCGGAGCTTGGCGGTGGGTCGGATCAGCCACGACGTGTCGGTTAAGTCGATCGAATGCATGGTCGCCTCCAGCGTGGCATTCCCGATCATTGGACGGTCGACCGCGCTTGCCTTGATTTCCACCTCGTCGTAGTGGTCGCGCATCGCTTGCGGGATCACCGGGAAGCCGAGAATCGCGACGAATGGGTCGAAGCCCAAGTCGGCTGCCTGTCGCACGGTGCGGGCCAGGCGATACTCGGCGTAGATGGTGGTCCCGAAGTCGACGCCCGCGGCTCCCACGAGCACGATCACGATGGCCAGCACCACCGCCACCGCAGCGACCAGCACCTTACGCATCCGCATATTGTGGCCTACCCCGCCGTCCGCGCCGCGCTGGATCGGGTTGCCCGGTTCGCCCCCTCGCCGCTCCGCGGCTGGGGGTGCCCACACCTCAGACCGTTCCGGTCTGCATCGTCACCGCGCTGAAGACCAGGGTTCACGCTATCGTTAAACAACCTGGCCGATAACATCACACCTCGCCATGAATTTGGGAGACGCCTTTCCCACGACGCTGGAGGGGCTTGTTGGATCTACTACTGCTGACCGCGGAGCCGTATCCGGACGTGGTCCTACCGTCGTTGTCGCTGTTGGCCCACGCCGTGCGCACAGCGCCACCCGATGTGTCTTCCCTGCTGGAAGCGGGTAGCGCGGACGTCCTGATCGTCGACGCGCGACTTGACCTGCCCGCAGCGCGTGGGCTGTGCCGGTTGCTGAGTTCGACGGGCCGCTCGATTCCAGCGGTAGTCGTGGTGAACGAGGGCGGCCTGGTGGCCGTTAACGCGGATTGGGGCCTGGACGAGATCCTGCTGCCCGGCACTGGGCCCGCCGAAATCGATGCCCGGCTGCGACTGCTGATCGGCCGCAAGGGCAGCCTGCAGGACCAGGAAAGCGTCGGCAAGATCACCCTCGGCGAACTGGTGATCGACGAGAGCACCTACACCGCCCGGTTGCGCGGACGTCCGCTGGACCTCACCTATAAGGAGTTCGAACTGCTGAAGTACCTGGCGCAGCATGCCGGCCGGGTATTCACCCGGGCCCAGCTGTTGCACGAGGTCTGGGGATACGACTTCTTCGGTGGCACCCGTACGGTCGACGTGCATGTGCGCCGGCTGCGGGCCAAACTCGGACCGGAGTACGAGTCGCTGATCGGCACGGTACGCAACGTGGGCTACAAAGCGGTCCGTCCGAGCCGCGGCCGGCCACCGACCAGCGAGCCCGCCGCCGAGGACGACGAACTCGACGCAGAGAGTCGACAGGAGCCGCTGGTCGATCCGTTGCGCAGCCAGTGACGTCACCCCAGTGGCGGGCGGAGCTGGCCGCGAAGGAGCAGCAGCAGATACGTGAACTCGTCAGTGCGGCAGGCGAGTTCGATGAAGTGGCACCTGTCGGCGAGCAAGTTCTGCGGGAGTTGGCGCATCGCCGCACCGAGCACCTGGTGGCCACCGGTGGCCATCTGAGCGGCCGCGAGCGAGTGATCGGTTATCTGAACCTCTCCTCGGGACCCCAAGGTGGGTTCGGCATTGCGGAGCTGGTGGTGCATCCCCAAGCCCGCCGCCGCGGTATCGGCGCTGCAATGATTCGTGCCTCGTTGTCGAAAACCGCTGGGCAAAACCATTTTTGGGCGCACGGCACGCTGGAGTCAGCGCGGGCGACCGCCTCGGCATTAGGTCTGGTACCGGTTCGCGAACTCGTTCAGATGCGCCGCTCGCTGCACGGCATCACACAGCCGTCCGTGCCCGATGGGATCCGCATCCGGACCTACGCCGGCACCGGCGACGACGCCGAACTGCTGCGGGTGAACAACGCTGCATTCGCGCAGCACCCTGAACAGGGCAGCTGGACGGCAACTGATCTGGCCGAGCGACGCGCCGAGCGGTGGTTCGACCCCGACGGGCTGGTCCTGGCCTTCGACGAGCAGACGGACGCGCTGCTTGGCTTCCATTGGACGAAAGTGCACCCCGACGAGCCGGGTCTGGGCGAGGTCTATGTCATCGGCGTTGACCCGTCGGCGCAGGGCAGCGGTCTGGGTGGGCTGCTGACATCGGTGGGCGTTGCGTTCCTGGCGCGGCAACTGGCCACAGCAGCCCAACCTACGGTGATGCTCTACGTCGAGTCGGACAACACCGCCGCGCTAAGGACCTATCGGCGCATGGGATTCACTCAGCACAGCGTCGACACCGCCTATGCGGCGGCCACATCCGGCCCGACCAGCGGCGGCACAGGCGCCCGCTGAGCTGTTCACCGGCCGTTCACGTGGCTGCGGGATACCGTCTACGCCCGCCGCATACTTTGCGGGTAGCCGCGGCACCCACTGTCGGGAGATTCGGACGCGGACAAAATCATTGAGAAAGCGAGATCGGTGAAGCTCGACCCGGTGGGCAGAGCGCTGGTGGCCGCGGTGTCGACAGCGCTGATCGCGGCCCTGATATCGACCGGCTGTGGCAGCGATGACAACCTGCACGGTATGTCGGCACCGACGGGACCGGTGAACTGTGGTGGCAAGCCCGATCTGACCGCCGAGGGATCCACGGCTCAGCAAAACGCCATTGCCTTGTTCAATACGGACTGGGCTCAGCTGTGCTCCGGAAAGCAGCTCGCATACAACCCGACCGGGTCTGGCGCCGGGCGTGAGCAGTTCATCGCCGCGCATGTGGATTTCGCCGGCTCCGACTCACCGCTGAGCCGCGACCAGATCGATCCGGCCGCCGAGCGCTGCCGCGGAAATCCGGCCTGGCATTTGCCGATGGTCTTTGGGCCGGTTGCGGTTGCCTACCATCTGGACGGTGTCAAGCGGCTGGTTCTCAGCGCTGACGTGCTGGCCAAGATCTTCAGCGGCCAAATCTTTGATTGGAACGACCCGGAGATCGTCACACTCAACCCCGGCGTGGCGCTGCCCGACACCAAGATCTGGCCGATTTACCGGTCGGACTCTTCGGGTACCACCGACAACTTTCAGAAGTACCTGGCCGCGGCCGCGCCGAAGAGTTGGACCAGGGGGACCGGCAGCGAGTTTCAGGGCGGCGTGGGTGAAGGCACGCAGAAGTCCGCCGGTGTCATCCAGGCCGTCCAATCCACGTCCGGTGCCATTGGGTATGTCGAGAAAGGCTTCGCCGACCAAAGCGGTGTGCCCTACGCGCAGATCAACGCCGGCAGCGGTCCGGTGGCGCTCACCGATGACGCGGCCCGCAAGGCCATCGACAGCGCCACCTTCGCGGGTAAGGGCAACGACTTGAAACTGAATCTGAAATCGCTTTACAGCACCAAAGAGGTCGGTGCATACCCGCTGGTGCTCGCCACCTACGAGATCATCTGCTCCAAGGGCTACGACCCTGCGACCACCGCCGCGATCAAGTCTCTGTTGACGGTGGCCGCCAACAACGCCCAGAGCGGTCTTTCGTCGGCCGGGTATGTTCCGTTACCGGATAGGTTCAAACAGCGCCTGGTCGCCGCGATCAACGCGATCCAGTGATCGATCCGAGTGACTTGTGGCCGAGGTCTTTTGCTCGATGGGAACACCGTGACGACACCAAATCCAGCCGATGCCGGTTCGGGTGAGGTCATCGCCGCAGCTACGCCCGGGTCCGGGTTTTTCCCCTCCTTGCGCTGCGCCAACACCAAGCCCGGTCACGGTGATCGGGTGTTTCGTGGTCTGTCGACGGGTTCCGGCGTCCTGATCGTCGCTTTGATTGCCGCAATCGGAGTGTTTCTGCTCATGCGTGCGATCCCAGCCCTGGCACGAGACCACGAAAATTTCTTCACCTACGGCGGCAACTGGGTCACCACCAATACGTCGGCGATGCGTTTCGGCATCTTCGACCTGCTGCAGGTCACGGTGTTCGTGGCACTGTTCGCCCTGATCCTGGCGATGCCGGTGGCGCTGGGCATCGCGATTTTCCTCACCCAGTACTCACCGCGCCGTATCGCCGGGCCGCTCGCCTATGTGGTCGACCTGCTCGCCGCGGTCCCGTCGATCATCTACGGCGTCTGGGGTCTGTACGTGCTGGCGCCGCGGCTGCGACCAACCGCGACCTGGCTCAATGAACACCTGGGCCGGCTTTTCCTCTTCGCGACCGGCAACGCCTCGATTTCCGGGGGCGGCACCGTCTTCACCGCCGGGATCGTGCTGGCGGTGATGATCCTGCCGATCATCACCGCCGTCACCCGCGAGGTGTTCATCAAAACGCCGCACAGCCACATCGAGGCTGCGCTGGCGCTCGGCGCCACCCGCTGGGAGGTGGTCAAGACCACCGTGCTGCCGTTCGGACGCTCCGGCTACATCAGCGGCGCCATGTTGGGCCTGGGCCGAGCCCTGGGTGAGACCGTGGCACTGCTGATCATTCTGCGCGGCACCCAGGCGACGTTCGGCTGGTCGTTGTTCGACGGTGGCTATACCTTCGCGACCAAGATCGCGGCCACCGCATCAGAATTCAACAACCAGTACAAAGCCGGCGCCTATATCGCGGCCGGATTGGTGCTGTTCTTGCTCACCTTCGTGGTTGATGCGATGGCCCGCGCCGCTGTCGCCGGCAAGGACAAGCGATGACGTCGATCCTGGACCGCCCACTCAAAGCGCGCACATTCACCAACGTCAGCCTGCGCCGACGGCTGTCCAACGGGATAGCGACCGTGCTGGTGACGCTGTCGGTGGTGGTGGCCCTGATACCGCTGGTCTGGGTGCTGTATTCGGTACTGGCCAAAGGTCTTACCGCCGTCAGGTCAAGCGAGTGGTGGACGCATTCCCAAGCCGACATGACGGCGTTTTTACTTGGGGGCGGCGCCTACCACGCCATCGTCGGCACGGTGATGCAGGGCCTAGTGTGCGCGGTCATCGCGGTACCGATCGGCATTTTCGTCGCCATCTATCTGGTCGAATACGGTGGCGGCACCCCGCTGGGCAAGCTGACCACGTTCATGGTGGACATTCTCACCGGGGTCCCGTCGATCGTGGCCGCGCTGTTCGTCTATGCACTGTGCATCGCCACGCTTGGCCTGCCCCGGTCGGGCTTTGCGGTGTCGCTGGCGTTGGTGCTGCTGATGCTTCCGGTGATCGTGCGCGCGACCGAGGAGATGCTGCGGATCGTCCCGGTAGACCTGCGCGAGGCTAGCTTCGCGCTGGGCGTAGCCAAGTGGAAAACGATCACCCGAATCGTGCTTCCGGCCGGGCTGTCCGGCATCATCACGGGCGTCATGCTGGCGCTGGCCAGGGTGATGGGGGAGACCGCCCCGCTGCTGATCCTGGTGGGCTATTCGCAGGCGATGAACGTCAACATGTTCACCGGCTTCATGGGGTCGCTGCCAGGCATGATGTACGACCAGACCGCGGCAGGCGCGGGTGCCAACCCCATTCCTACCGATCGGCTGTGGGGCGCAGCCCTGACGCTGATTTTGCTGATCGCCGCCATTAATGTGGGGGCCAGGGTGGTCGCGAAAGTCTTCGCCCCCGAAACGCTAGGCAGGAGCTGGAGTGGCTAAGCGGTTAGACCTCAAGGACGTCAACATCTACTACGGCGCGTTCCAGGCGGTTGCTGACGTTTCGCTATCGGTTCTGCCTCGTAGCGTGACGGCATTCATCGGCCCGTCGGGCTGTGGCAAGACGACAGTGCTACGCACGCTGAACCGGATGCATGAAGTCATTCCCGGTGCCCGCATGCAGGGCAGCGTTTTGCTCGACGACGACGACATCTACGGCTCGGGGATCGACCCGGTGGGTGTGCGTCGTGCGATCGGGATGGTGTTCCAGCGGCCAAATCCATTTCCCACCATGTCCATCTACGACAATGTGGCGAGTGGTCTGAAGCTCAACGGCTTCCGCAACAGGGCCGTGCTGGATGAGACCGTTGAACGCAGTCTGAAAGCATCGGCGCTGTGGGAGGAAGTAAAGGATGACCTGAAGAAGAAGTCCGGGGCCAGCCTCTCCGGTGGACAGCAGCAGCGGATGTGCATTGCTCGCGCCCTGGCAGTTGACCCTGAAGTGCTGCTGATGGATGAGCCGGCCTCGGCGCTTGATCCGGTTTCCACCTCCAAAATCGAAGACCTCATCTTCGAGCTCAAGCGCCAGTACACGATCGTGATCGTGACGCACAATATGCAGCAGGCCGCCCGTGTGGCGGAAAACACCGGCTTCTTCCTGAACGGCAAGATGGTCGAGTTTGATACC
>DASZKQ010000413.1:0-2067 GCA_035552835.1 Mycobacterium sp.
CGATGCTCAAGAAGGCAGATCTCGACGTGGCTTTGCAGTTCGTCAACTACCGGTAGATCGTGCGGTTCGTGCATCCTACCCAGGTGCATGAATCGCATGTAGCATGGTTGCCATGACCACTGTCGAGGACCTGGTTGTCGCAACGCAACGCGTTCGGGAGAGTGCGCAAGCCGTCGGCGCTGCCCTGGCATCGGTCGCGGTGTACACCGAGCCCGCCATCGCCCGGGCCGTCCAGGCCGAGCAGAACCTCTACGCCCGAATCGAGAATGAGTTCGGGATGTTGACCAGCACCGAGGCCGGCACCCGGATGGGGTCGCGGTCACGTGCCCCGCGCAACCTCGCAGCCACTGCGCACCGCACCAACACGCTCGTCGCCGTGCGGCAAGGCAACAGCCTCGTCTACCCCGGCTTTCAGTTCGGGCCGGACGGCCAGCCCCTTGAGGTGATAGGTCGCCTGCGCGAGACCGCGGACGCCAACGAATGGTCGGAGGCTGGCCTCGTGCAGTGGCTGGTCTCGCCGACGACCTACTTCGACGGGGATCGACCCGTCGACCACCTCACCGGGGATCCGGACCGAGTTGTCGATGTGGCGGCGGATGCCCTGGCCGTCTCGTGGTGAAAGGGCCGCCGAGCCCGTTCAAGCCAGCCGTCGAAACCTTGGCCAGCGGACACCGGCTGTATCGCGTCTTCACGAACACCCGCCCGCCCACTGAGTCCAACCCCGGGATCGGCGCCCCGACCAGGTTCGGTTTCTTCGGCCAGCCCGTCGTGCCAATCGTGTACACGGCCGACACCGAGGAGGCGGCCATCGCCGAAACCCTGCTGCATAACATCCCGGTGGAAGGAGGCAACCTGCTCTGGGACGACTACTCTCGCAAGGCGCTCGCTCTCCTCGAGGTGATCCGCGACCTGCGCCTCGCTGTCCTGCACGGCATAAAGTTACGACAACTCGGGGTCGGCCCCGAGGATGTCACCTCGAGCCCCGCCTTTACCTACCCGAGCACAGTGCGCTGGGCCGAAGCCGCGCACGGGACCGGAGTGGACGGCATGGTGTGGATGTCGCGACTCTGCAATAACGCCAAGGCGTACCTGTTCTTCGGCGACCGGTGCGCTGGCGCATTCGCTCAAGACATGTCGCACGCGCGCATCTTCGCCAGCCCGGCTGACCAGAAATGGCTAATCGACCATTGCGCACCGCTGCACATTGACGTACTGCTTCAACCCTCGTAATCAGTGCCGCTCTGGCCCAATCAACCGGTGGGTGCCTAATCTGGTGACGGAGATACAGCGCGAACGAAGTGAGGTGCACCAATGAGCGTGACGCCACCGGACACGGAAGACGTTGACGTCGTCATCATCGGCGCCGGCTTTTCGGGTCTGGGCGCGGCCTACCGCATCACCGAGCGCAACCCGCGAACGCGCTACGTCATCTTGGAGCGGCGTGACCAGATCGGCGGCACCTGGGACCTGTTCCGCTACCCCGGCGTCCGCTCCGACAGCAGCATCTTCACCCTGTGCTTTCCGTGGCAGCCGTGGACCCGGAAAGAAGGGGTGGCCGACGGGGTGCATATCCGCGAATACCTGACCGCCACCGCGCACAAGTACGGCATCGACCGAAACATCCGGTTCAACAGCTACGTTCGCTCGGCGGACTGGGATTCCTCGACCGACACCTGGACGGTCACCGCCGAACAGGATGGCGCAGAGAAGGTCTACCGCGGACGCTTCGTGTTCTTCGGGTCCGGCTACTACAACTACGACGAGGGCTACACCCCGGACTTCCCCGGCATCGAAGAATTCGGCGGCACCGTCGTGCATCCGCAGTATTGGCCGGACGACCTCGACTACGCCGGCAAGAAGATGGTGGTTATCGGCAGCGGCGCCACCGCGATGTCGCTCATCCCGTCACTGGCCGAAAAGGCAGCCAAGGTCACCATGCTGCAGCGCTCGCCGACCTATCTGTTCTCGGCGTCCAAGTACAGCCCTTCAGTGGATTTTCTGCGAAAAGTGTTGCCGGGCAAGCTTGCTCACTTGATCATCCGGCAGCACAAAGCCCTGCTCGAAGGC
>DASZKQ010000414.1:0-6442 GCA_035552835.1 Mycobacterium sp.
TTCTGGGCGTTAGCAACGGCGCTCGCGATGACCTTGGCCACCGGCAGGCTGGCCGCCTGTGGCGCCCAACGCAGAATGTCCAGCGCCTCGGACACCGACTTGCCACGCACCAGGTTGATCACCCGGCGCGCCTTGGTCGGCGATACCCGCACGAACCGTGCCTTGGCTACCGCAGATGGAAACTCAGTCGGGGCGCTCATCGCCGCTTGGCCTTCCGGTCGTCCTTGATGTGTCCCTTGAAGGTGCGTGTCGGCGCGAACTCACCCAGCTTGTGGCCCACCATCGCCTCGGTAATGAACACCGGCACGTGCTTGCGGCCGTCGTGGACTGCGAACGTGTGCCCGATGAAGTCGGGAATGATGGTCGACCGGCGCGACCAGGTTTTGATGACCTGCTTGGTGTTCTTCTCGTTCTGCACATCGACCTTCTTCAATAGATGGTCGTCGACGAACGGACCCTTCTTCAGGCTGCGTGGCATTTTCTAACTCCTGGCTACTTCCGGCTTTCCTAGCGCCCGTGCTTCTTGCCGGTGCGCCGGCGTCGGACGATGAGCTTGTCGCTGGGCTTGTGACTCTTGCGGGTACGCCCCTCGGGCTTGCCCCAGGGGCTGACCGGGTGACGACCACCGGAGGTCTTGCCCTCACCACCGCCGTGCGGGTGGTCCACCGGGTTCATCACCACACCACGCACCGACGGCCGCTTGCCCTTCCAGCGCATCCGCCCGGCCTTACCCCAGTTGATGTTGGCCTGCTCGGCGTTGCCGACCTCGCCAACGGTGGCGCGGCAGCGCACGTCGACGCGACGGATCTCACCGCTGGGCATCCGCAACGAGGCGTAAGCCCCTTCCTTGCCGAGCAATTGGATGCTCGACCCGGCGGAGCGAGCGAGCTTGGCGCCGCCGCCCGGCCGCAGCTCCACGGCGTGGATCAAGGTACCAGCCGGAATATTGCGCAGTGGCAGGCTATTGCCGGGCTTGATATCGGCGTTGGCGCCGGACTCCACTACGTCGCCCTGCGAAAGTCCGTGCGGCGCAATGATATAGCGCTTTTCGCCGTCCAGGTAGTGCAGCAGCGCGATGTTCGCGGTGCGGTTGGGGTCGTACTCGATGTGCGCGACCTTCGCGTTGACGCCGTCCTTGTCGTGGCGACGGAAGTCAATCACCCGGTAGGCACGCTTGTGTCCGCCACCCTTGTGCCGCGTCGTGATCCGGCCGTGCGCATTGCGTCCACCACGACCGTGCAGGGGGCGGACCAACGACTTCTCCCGAGTGGATCGAGTGATCTCGGCGAAATCGGAGACGCTGGCACCGCGGCGACCCGGAGTCGTCGGCTTGTACTTGCGAATTCCCATGTCTGTTAAGTCTCTCTATCCTCGGCTACGCCGGTGCTCCGAAAAGGTCGATCGGCTTGCTGCCGGGCGCCAGCGTGACGATGGCGCGCTTGGTGCTCTTTCGTTTGCCAAATCCGGCCCTGGTGCGCTTGCGCTTGCCCTGGCGGTTGGCGGTGTTCACCGCCGCCACCTTGACCGAAAAGATCTTCTCGATCGCGATCTTGATCTGGGTCTTGTTCGAGTTGGGGTGCACCAGGAAGGTGTACACATTGTCGTCGATCAGGCTGTAGGACTTCTCTGAGATGACCGGGGCCAAGATGATGTCGCGGGGGTCAGTGACGGTCGCCATCAGGCCGAAACCTCCTCGCCAGTTTTGGTGTTAGCGGTGATGTAGGCGTTGAGCGCCTCGACCGAAAACACCACGTCGTCGGCGCGCAGCACGTCATAGGTGTTGAGCTGGTCCGGCGTCAGGAGGTGCACACCAGGTAGGTTGCGCACGCTCTTGGCTCCAGTCTCGTCGCTCCGTCCGATGACCACCAGCACCTGCTTGCTGTCGGTCAACGTGCCCAGAAAAACCTTGGCGCTCTTGGTCGACGGAGTCTGGCCAGACACCAGCTCGGTGACCGCGTGGATGCGACCATTGCGTGCCCGGTCCGACAACGCGCCGCGCAGCGCAGCGGCGATCATCTTCTTCGGTGTCCGCTGGCTGTAGTCGCGGGGCGTAGGACCGTGCACGACGCCACCGCCGGTGAACTGCGGAGCGCGAGTCGAGCCCTGTCGGGCACGACCAGTGCCCTTCTGCCGGTAAGGCTTTCGGCCGCCGCCGCGAACCTCACCGCGGGTCTTGGTTGAGTGCGTGCCCTGCCGGGCCGCGGCCCGTTGCGCGGTCACCACCTGGTGCATCAGCGCGATATTCGCGGGTGCATCGAACAGCTCCGCAGGCAGCTCAACCGAGCCTTCGGTCTTGCCGGCCGGCGTCTTGACGTCAATCTTCAGTGCTTTCTGAGCGTTCTCGGTCTTTTGGGCAGCCATTACTTCTCACCTCGTTTGATCGCGCTACGGACCATGACGAGTCCACCCGTGCGGCCGGGCACAGCACCTTTGATCAGCAGCACGCCGTTCTCGGCGTCGACCTTGTGCACCAAGAGGTTCTGCGTGGTCACCCGGTCGTTACCCATCCGGCCGGCCATCCGAGTGCCCTTGAACACCCGCGCCGGAGTGGCGCAACCGCCGATGGAACCGGGACGACGATGGACCGCTTGAGCGCCGTGGCTGGCGCCCTGACCATGGAAGCCGTGCCGCTTCATGGTTCCGGCGAAACCCTTACCTTTCGAGGTGCCGGTCACATCGACATAGCTTCCGGCAGAGAAGATCTCGGCCGTCAGCTCCTGGCCCACCTGGTAATCGGCTGCCGCCTCGGCATTGTCGAGACGGAATTCGGCCAGGTGCCGGCGCGGGTTGACAGCGGCGGCAGCGTACTGGCCGCCCAGCGGCTTGTTGACCTTACGAGGACTGATCTCCCCGTAGGCCAGCTGCACCGCGCTGTACCCGTCAGCCTCAGGTGTGCGGATTCGGGTCACCACGTTCGGCCCGGCTTTGACCACCGTCACCGGCACGACGCGGTTGTTCTCGTCGAACACCTGCGTCATACCCAGCTTGGTGCCCAGAATGCCCTTTCTCGCCATTGCTCGCAGATCTCCTACTGGATGTTGACGTCGACGCTGGCAGGCAGATCGATGCGCATCAGCGCGTCAACGGTTTTCGGTGTCGGGTCGAGGATGTCGATCAGCCGCTTGTGGGTGCGCATTTCGAAATGCTCCCGCGAGTCCTTGTACTTATGCGGCGAGCGAATCACGCAGTAGACATTCTTCTCAGTGGGCAGCGGCACCGGACCAACCACGCTGGCGCCAGTCCGGACAACCGTCTCGACGATTTTGCGCGCCGAGGCGTCAATGGCCTCGTGGTCGTAGGCCTTGAGCCTGATGCGGATCTTCTGTCCCGCCACGCTTCTCCTACCTCACTCTCCAGTGCCGGTGACCCGGTGTCCCGGCGGGCACCGATCGCGCCCGGATGTTGCGCCGCTGTTTACCTGTCGTGGTCCACCGGTCCCCGCGGTCGGGTGTGTCACCCGCACGCAGCCTTGTCCGCGATCGAAATTCGTCGCGCTCCAAGGATGGGACCGGACGCGCCCGTTTGGGCGCCGGTCGTATGCCCGACCAGGCGTAAACCTGGCGCAAGGCAACCTGAACAGTATGCCCTAGATCCTGGTAACGGCCAAATCCCCCCGACCCGAGGATCAGTCCGGCTGATCAGCAGCGTCGCTGCGAGCGGCGTCAAGGCGGCTCAGGCCCGGTCGTCATCTCCTTACTCCAGAGTAAGATACGTTAGCATGACAAGCCCGACCAGCACATATGCGGCATGGCGCCGGCTTTCCGGCCATCCCGGTGGTACCCGGCTCTTCTCGGCGGCGGCGATGGCCCGAGTTCCCTACTTCGCCTCGGTACTACCGCACGTGGTGCGGGTGGAGCCGGGCCTGGCCGAGGTGCGGGTGCCGAAATGGTTCATGGTCTACAACCACTTGCACACCGTGCACGCGATCGCGTCCTGCAACGCCGCCGAGGCGGCGATGGGAATGCTGATGGAGGCCACGGTGCCACGCAGCCATCGCTGGATACCCAAGGCGATGACGGTGCGATACCTCGAGAAGGCCACCACGTCGTTGCGGGCGCGGGCTCAACTGGACCCGCCGGATTTCGCGCAGATCACCGACGGCGTCGAGCTGGTCGTACCGGTAACTGTGACCGACCGGCACGGCACCGAGGTGGTGCACGCCGATATCACCACCTGGGTCACGCCGAACACGCGCCTTTCCTAACCGACGCGGACGCGGTGTACTTAAGCGACAAGATGATGCAACCGACGACCGTCGCGGCCGCACTGATCGCATCAGCCGCAGTGCTGATGAGCAGCGCGCCGCTGGCCCACGCCGACCCCCAAGATGATGCTTTCTTGAACGAGCTTGGCGCGCACGGTATTACCCACTATCCGTCGGACACGCTGATCAATGCAGGCCACCTAGTGTGCACGTATCAATCCGCCGGTGCCGCGCCCTGGCAGACACAGAACGGCCTGATGGGATACGGCATTGCGCCGCAAGACATTGATGCGGTGGTGAATGCTGCGGTGAGCACGTACTGCCATTGAGATTTAGGTCTGTATCTGGTAAGTCCCGTGCCCGCGCCGCACCAGCCCGCCGTCGAACGCGAGCACCTCGTTGACCAGGACGCCACGCTGGTTGCGGTAATTGATGACCAACACCGACTCGCCCTGATACACACCGACGATTTCAAAGTGAAGGTCCGGCATGGCCTTCAGTGCGGCGTTCCAGTACTCGCGCAATGCCGCCTCGCCGCGGACCACTCCTTTCGACTCGGGCACCGCCCGAGCTGCAACCGGTGAGGTGAAGACGACATCGTCGCGGAAATGAGCGAGCACCGCGTCGATGTCGTGGCGGTTCCAGGCCGTCAACCAATCTTCGGTGAAGGCGCGCGGCTCCGGCGTGCTCACGACCTGCCCTTCAGCGACGCCCAAAATGGGCACTGGTGTGCTTCCTCGAAGTTGCTGATGGCCCTGCTGCCGTCGGGACGCAACGACATCCAGAAGTTGTGGTCGGGATCGCCGTTTTTTGCCGGCCAGCCAGGCTGGCCGGTCGCCTTTGGTTTGCCGTTGGCGACGAAATGGGTCCAGTAGCTGATCATCTGGTCGGACAGCATCCGCTGTCCGGGATCCAGCAGTGGCGTGCCGCCGACCTTGAACAGGTACCGCAGCTCCAATGAGTGGCTGGCGCCGACCGGAAACGGGGCCTGCCGCAACAGATCCGGCGCCGGCGCATGAAGGTCGTCGAACTCGTAGGTGTACACGGGTGCGCCTTGGCTCAGCGAGTCGGCCAATCGGTCCGTCGCGCAAGAGAAGACACCGTCAGTGACCGCCGCCGAGTAAGCCAGCGACGCGTCCCCGGCGTAGTGATCGGGCGGGTAATGCGCCACCACCGCGGCGCCGTCGGCGCCGAAGATGTCCGCGAGCAAGCGGGGGTACTCGGCAGACTTGATGCCTCGGCCCAACTTCGAGTACCGCAGCGCCGCAAACAAGGTGAACTCGTCGTGGTTGACGCCGATCAGCACCGGAACCCGGGCGGCCCGACCCGCGGCGAATGCCGCGACTGGCCCATCCGGCAACGACGCTGTACCGGTTACCGGACCGGAGAGCGCGTCGGAGTCTCCGATGAAGACGTACCACGGCGGACGGTCAAGCGCGGTCGCCGGCAGCGCGCGCAGACACGCCGCTGTACTGGCGGGATTGCGGCACCCGGTCGACGCCGCGTAATCCAGGCTCCGGCGCTGCCCGGTCGCTAAGTCGGCTTGCGCCTGGCACGGCGCGCTTTGGATGATCGCCGCGCGGAACAACCCCGCCGACCCGGGCGCCGCCAGGTGATCGCAGACCGAGATGCCACCCGCGGATTCGCCGGCAATGGTCACTTTGCGCGGATCGCCGCCGAAATCGGCGATGTGGTCGCGTACCCAGCGCAGCGCGGCCTGCTGGTCGGCCAGCCCGTAGTTTCCGATGTTTCCCGCCGGGCCGAGCGACGGGTGGGCCAAAAACCCCAGCGCACCCAGCCGGTAGTTGATCGTGACGACAACGATGTGGCCCTTCGCAGCCAGCCAACGCGAGTTGTAGATGTCGCTGTTGCCGTTGACGAAACCCCCGCCATGGATCCACACCATCACCGGGCGCTTATCGGCGCCTCGTCCGCGCGCCGGCGTCCACACGTTGAGAGTGAGGCAGTTCTCGCTGGTCGGCTTCCCGACATGCGGGTCGGGGCCGGTGTCCTGCATGCACTGCGGCCCCGGCTTAGTGGCGTCCAACGTCCCCGCCCACTTCGCCGCCGGCCGCGAGGGCTGCCACCGCAGCGGGCCCACCGGCGGTGCCGCGTACGGAATGCCTTGAAACAAACGGTAATCCGCGGCCACCATGCCGCGCATCAGGCCCATCGAGGTGCGCACGACGCCGGCGTCCAGCGGGCCGGCATAAGCAGGCTCGTGCTTCGACGATGTGA
>DASZKQ010000415.1:0-11653 GCA_035552835.1 Mycobacterium sp.
TAGCCACGTTCGGACAGGATAACCGCTGAAAGCATCTAAGCGGGAAACCCCCTCCAAGACCAGGCTTCTCACCCATCAAGTGGGATAAGGCCCCCCGCAGACCACGGGATCAATAGACCAGACCTACACACCCCGCAAGGGGCCCAGGGAACTGGCACTAACCGGCCGAAAACTTACACACACACCGCAACCACACCCATCCACACACAAACCAACCACACCCCACCACCAAAACCACCACCAAACTCAATACAGTAAAATTAAATAGAGTTACGGCGACAATAGCGACAGGGAAACGCCCGGACCCATCCCGAACCCGGAAGCTAAGCCTGCCAGCGCCGATGATACTACCCAACCCGGGTGGAAAAGTAGGACACCGCCGAACACCCACAAAAAAGGGCACCCCACAAAAGTGCCCTTTTTTACATCAACAAACACTAACCGAAAAGCGTCAAATTCCCCGATTTCACGGTTTTCTCCATTTCGAGCAGCGAGCGTTTCCGATCAAGACCGCCGCCGTATCCGGTAAGGCTTCCGCTTGCACCGATTACACGGTGGCACGGGACGATAATGGCGATCGGATTGTGGCCATTTGCCAACCCGACGGCGCGAGCGGCGCCGACTGCGCCGATCTGTTCTGCGACCTGTCCATACGATCGGGTTTCCCCATACGGAATGGTCAGCAGCGCTTGCCAGACACGTCGCTGAAACTCGCTACCCGCCAGGCTGAGCTCGAGGTTGAAATCGGTCCGCTGGCCGGCGAAATACGCCTGGAGCTGGTCGACCGCATCCGGAAAGGCCCGATCGTCGGGCACCCAATCAGTGCGGTCCGGCTCGTAGGTTTGGTCCAGCATGCGCAGGTTGGTCAGCACCCGGCCGCGCCCGGCCAACGCCAACAAACCGATCGGGCTGTCAATGGTGCGGTAGTGGATCATGCGATCTCCTTGCAAGGCCATTGGTTCACTGGATGCTCCAGCGTGGTCCACAGATGCTGTGTGGCGTACGAGCGCCAAGGGCGCCACGGGCGGCTTCGTGCAATCAGTGCCTGCTGAGCGGTCGGCAAGCCCAATTGCTCGGCAGCTAACCGCAATCCGAGGTCGCTGGCGGGAAAGGCGTCGGGGTCGCCCAGGCCGCGCATGGCGATCACCTCTGCGGTCCAGGGTCCGATGCCGGGCAGGGCCAGCAACTGCTGGCGGGCCGCGTCCCAGTCGCAACCGGTGTCAAGGACAACACTGCCGTCGGCCAGCCCGGCGATGAGGGCGGTCACCGTCCGCCGGCGTGCCTCCGGGACCGCGAGATGGGCCGGATCGATGTCGGCGAGCTGCTCGACCGACGGAAAGGTGTGCGTCAGTGCGCCGTCGGCGTCGTGGACCGGCTGGCCGTATGCGACGACCAGCCTGCTCGCGTGGGTCCGTGCGGCCTTGGTCGATACCTGCTGACCCAGCACCGCCCGTACGGCGAGTTCGGCCTCGTCGACGGTGCGGGGTATCCGTTGCCCGGGTGCGTTGGCTACTACCGGGGCCAGCGCCGGATCAGATTGCAATACCTCGATCACCGCCTCCGGATCGGCATCGAGGTCTAAGAGCCGCCGGCAACGCGAGATTGCGGTCGTCAGGTCGCGGAAGTCATCGAGCACCAGCAGACATCGGACATGATCGGGCGCGGGTGTCAGGCTGACAATGCCATTTCCGAATGGCAGCCGAAGGGTGCGCCGATATGTGCCGTCGCGCACCTCCTCGCATCCAGGTACCACGCTGGCGGCCAGATGACCGAAGACGCCCTCGTAGGCGAACGGGACCCGCACCGGCAGGCGCAGCGACACCGTCCCGGGTGAGGCGCCACCGTCGCGCCCGAACCGCGCGGCCGCTCGTTTTCGCAGCTGCGTCGGAGTGCTGTCGCATACCGAGCGCAGCGTGTGGTTAAACTGGCGGATGCTGGAAAAGCCTGCGGCAAAGGCGATATCGCCGAATGGCAGATCTGTTGTCTCGATCAGTACCCGCGCGGTTTGCGTGCGCTGCGCGCGGGCCAGGGCAAGCGGGCCGGCACCGGTCTCGGCCTGCAACAGCCGCTCGAGCTGCCGTGTGGTGTAGCCGAGGCGGGTGGCCAGCCCGGTGACACCGTCGCGGTCCACCGTGCCGTCGGCGATCAGCCGCATGGCCCGGGCGACGAGGTCGCCGCGGATGTTCCACTCGGGCGAACCCGGCGACGCGTCCGGCCGGCAGCGCTTGCACGCGCGAAAGCCGGCACGTTGTGCGGCCGCCGCGGTCGGATAAAACCGGACGTTGCGGGCGAACGGCGGCCGGACCGGACAGCTGGGGCGGCAATATATCCCGGTGGTCAGCACCGCGGTGACGAACCAGCCGTCGAACCGAGCGTCCTTGGATTGCACGGCCCGATAGCAGCGGTCGAAGTCTTCATGCACGGTTCGACAATTACACCCGACCACTGACAGTACTGGCGGAAAACCGACATCGTCGTGGCTGACCGGGTCGGCGGCCTACTGGCGTTCATCGAAGGCGAAAGCACCTTGCCGCCCCGCTTGGGCGCGTCGGCGTGCTCTAACGCCCGGCGGTAGTCGTCAAGGCGGTACGTGGCTTCGATGGGCACCGACAACGAGCCATCAGCGACCAACGAGCCCAGATATGTGCCGAATTGTGTTAGAACCAGGCGCTTCATGGCCAGCTCCCGCGTAGCAACACCCGCTCCCGCCGCTGCCTTGTTGACCGGCTACACGGGGGCTGCCAGCTGCGTCGGCTGGTCGTGGCCGCGCAGCGTCACGGTCTCGCCCAAAGACCAACGGGCCCGCTCGTTTTCACTCGCGGCGTTGACAGTGTCCGAGGACGCCAGTAGTCGGCTGGGTTCATCCTTGGCCAGTTCGCACAGTCGGGCGGCTTCGTTGACTGGCTCGCCGATGACCGTGTATTCGAACCGCTCTTTGGCGCCCACATTTCCGGCAACCGCTTTTCCAGCCGTGACCCCGATACCGGCTGGGCACTCGGGGACCTCGCTGTCGAGCCGACTGGCGATGGCGCGTGCTGCGGCCAGCGCTTGGTCCTCCGGTCGGTCGAGCCGGTTGGGTGCTCCGAAGACTGCGAGCACGGCATCGCCCTCGAATTTGTTGACCAGTCCGCGATGCCGATCTACCTCTTCGACGACCACCGCGAAGAAGCGGTTCAGCAGCTGCTCGACTTCCGCGGCGGGGCGGCTCGTCACCAACTGCGTCGAGCCGACGATGTCGACGAAAACGACTGCGACATAGCGCTCTTCGCCGCCGAGTTTTGGTCTTTCCTTTTCGGCGGCGGCGGCGACTTCGCGTCCGACGTGACGGCCGAACAGGTCGCGCACTCGTTCCCGCTCGCGCAGGCCGTCGACCATCGAGTTGAAGCCGCGCTGCAGCTCGCCGAGCTCGGTGCCGTCGAAGACCACCAGATCGCCTCGCAAATCGCCCTGTTCGACCCGCTTGAGCGCCGCGCGCACCACCCGCACCGGCGTCGCCGTCAGCCAGGACAGGATCCACATCAAGAGGAAACCGAAGATCAGCGTTGCGGTTGCAATGATCAGCACCGCCACGCCTAACTGGGTCTCGCTTAGATTTCGTAGTGTCAAAGCGAAGAACGCCGTCAGCGCGATGCCGAGAACCGGCACGCCGGAACTGAGCAGCCAGACCGTCAGCGTCCGGCCCATGATCCCTGGTGCCAATCGGCGTGGAATTCGCCCCGCCTCGAGCGCTTGCGCGGCCACTGGGCGCAGTGCGAACTCGGTCAACAGGTAGCACGCGGTAGATACCAGAATGCCGCAGAAGCTCACGGAGAAACCCACGATCGGGATGAACGTGCTATCGGCCAGACCGTAGAGCGTTGTGAACAACGCAGTCGCAAGGCCCCATAGGGCGAGTACGCCGAGCGCTAACCAGAACGGCGCCAAAAACGTGTTGCGTTCATCGGCGGGGTTGGGCTTGCGTTCCTCAATCGACCACCGGAGCACAGTGATTGTTCGCCGGGTTATCCAGTACGCTCCGAGCGCCAGTGCCACGACGACGTAGGCCGGCCCGACGGCGAAGGTGATCCACAGTGGAGCGTCGCTGAAGATACTGGGGGCCGGGAAGGCGATGGTCAGCAGCAGCACCGCGACGCCGATCCCGATGACATTGGTCGCGACGATGCAGACGGTCAGGATGAGCTGAATGCGAATCCGTCGGCGGCGTTGACTCTCAGATACCCGTCCGAGCAGCCAAGAGCCGTATGCCGGGGTCTCTGGCAACCGACCGCTCTGTCGAGTGACTATCTCCAGCAGCCGGCCCAGCCGTTGCGCAACGGTTCTTGTGGCCATCATCTTGGCGTCAGCCTAATTCGTCTGGTGGGTCGCGCTTAAGGTGAGTCGCGTGCGTCTCGTCATCGCCCAGTGCACGGTGGACTATCTCGGCCGACTTACCGCTCATCTGCCATCGGCCCGTCGACTATTGCTGGTCAAGGCCGATGGATCGGTGAGCGTGCACGCCGACGACCGTGCTTACAAGCCGTTGAACTGGATGAGCCCGCCATGTTGGCTCACCGAAGAGCTGGACGGCGCGCTTCCGGTGTGGGTGGTGCAGAACAAAGCCGGCGAGCAATTACGCATCACTATTGAGGACGTCGAGCACGACTCCAGCCACGACTTAGGAGTCGACCCAGGGCTGGTCAAAGATGGCGTCGAGGCCCACCTGCAAGCGTTACTTGCTGAGCACGTCGAGCTGCTCGGCGATGGATATATCTTGGTGCGCCGCGAGTACATGACGGCGATCGGGCCGGTCGATCTGTTGTGCCGCGACGAACAGGGCCGCTCGGTCGCGGTCGAGATCAAGCGCCGCGGGGAGATCGACGGAGTCGAGCAGCTCACCCGTTATCTGGAGTTGCTCAACCGGGACAGCTTGCTGGCGCCGGTGAGCGGGGTGTTCGCCGCGCAGCAGATTAAGCCGCAAGCGAAAACATTAGCGATTGATCGCGGAATCCGTTGTCTGACATTGGATTACGATAAGATGCGCGGAATGGATTCGGACGAGTACCGGCTATTCTGAGGTGTCTCATTAGACTGGAGTCATGCCTCGGCGCCGCACTCCACCGCGTAAGCAGCAGCCTTTCGGCCCGCTGCCGGTGCAACACCGGGTGGAAACTGGACCCGACGGCTACGACTACTACGTGCGACCCGTCGCAGCCGCGCAGGCTGGCAAGACATATCGCTGCCCCTGTTGCGATCACGAAATCCGTTCGGGCACAGCCCATGTGGTGGTGTGGTTAGCAGAATCCGGTGAGGTCGCGGTCGACGGCCGACGGCACTGGCACACCCCGTGCTGGGCTAATCGGGCAAACCGCGCGCCCACCCGAAAATGGTCTTGAAGAACTCAGTCCGCAGAGTCTGAGTCGGCGGCCGGTTCCACCAACTCGATCAGAACGCCACCGGCGTCCTTGGGGTGAATGAAATTGATCCGCGAGTTCGCTGTGCCACGCCGAGGCGCTTCGTAGAGCAGGCGGACGCCCTGCTTGCGCAGCCGATCGGTGAGGGTCTCGAGGTCGCTGACCCGGTAAGCCAGCTGCTGAATGCCGGGCCCGCGCTTGTCGAGGAACTTCGCGATCACCGACGACTCGTCGATCGGGGCCATCAGCTGCAGCTGTGCGCTGCCGACTGGGGCGCCGCGCACCGACAACATCGCCTCGCGAATCCCCTGATCGTCGTTGACTTCCTCGTGCAAGACGATCATGCCCAGGTTGTCGTGGTACCACGTGATCGCAGCATCGAGGTCGGGAACCGCAATGCCGACATGGTCGACCGCCGTCACCAACGCGGTAGCGAGGACTCGACCAGCAGCAACTTGATCGGCGGTCATAACGTAACGGTAACGTGACGGGAAAGATTCCGCTTCTCCGATCCGTGGATCGGCAGTTAAGCCCCGCTTTGGAGGTAGTCATGACGACATCGGTGATCGTTGCTGGAGCACGAACCCCGATCGGCAAGTTGATGGGTTCGCTGAAGGATTTCTCCGGCAGTGATCTGGGCGCCATCGCGATCGCCGGCGCCCTGGAGAAGGCCAACGTGCCCGCGTCGGCGGTCGAGTACCTGATCATGGGCCAGGTGCTGACCGCCGGGGCCGGTCAGTTGCCCGCCCGGCAGGCGGCTGTGGCGGCCGGTATCGGTTGGGATGTCCCAGCGATGACCATCAACAAGATGTGCCTGTCCGGTATCGATGCCATCGCCCTGGCTGACCAGCTCATTCGGGTCGGTGAGTTCGACGTGGTGGTGGCCGGCGGCCAGGAGTCCATGACCAAGGCGCCGCATTTGCTGATGGATAGCCGATCGGGCTACAAGTACGGCGATGTGACGGTTCTGGATCACATGGCCTACGACGGCCTGTACGACGTGTTCACCGACCAGTCGATGGGCGCGCTGACCGAGCAGCGCAACGACGTCGACAAGTTCACCCGCCTCGAACAGGACGAATTCGCTGCGCGGTCGCACCAGAAGGCCGCCGCGGCATGGAAGGACGGCATCTTCGCCGACGAAGTCGTGCCGGTCAACATCCCGCAACGCAAAGGCGATCCCTTGCAATTCAACGAGGATGAGGGCATTCGCGCCAACACCACTGCAGAATCCCTGGGTGGTCTGAAGCCGGCGTTTCGTCGGGATGGCACCATTACCGCCGGATCGGCGTCGCAGATTTCCGACGGCGCGGCCGCGGTGGTCGTGATGAACAAGGACAAGGCCACCGAACTGGGGTTGTCGTGGCTGGTTGAGATCGGCGCACACGGCATGGTAGCCGGCCCGGATTCGACGCTGCAGTCACAGCCCGCCAACGCGATCAAGAAAGCTCTTGGTCGCGAAGGTATCTCCGTCGATCAACTCGATGTGGTGGAGATCAACGAGGCGTTTTCGGCGGTGGCGCTGGCCTCGACGCGGGAACTGGGCGTTGATCCCGACATCGTCAACGTCAACGGCGGTGCGATCGCCGTCGGGCATCCAATCGGCATGTCGGGCGCTCGCATCACGCTGCATGCGGCGCTCGAACTGGCCCGCCGCGGCTCCGGATACGGGGTCGCGGCGCTGTGCGGGGCAGGTGGTCAGGGCGACGCGCTGATCCTGCGGGCCGGTTAGCAGGCCAGCACAAACGGCCTGACGTTAGCCGGCTCGGAGCTCGCAGGTGTGTTCGGTTGCCACGACGGCGATGGTTGCTGGCATGGTGCGCCCGGGGAAATTGAAAGTTGATGTGATTTTGGTCATATGGCCCCCGACGGAGGACTTCAACGCCGCAACCGGGTGGACCGGGCCGGAACGCCACGTGCCAAACTTGACGACGTGACCCGTCCTCGACCTCCGGTTGGCCCTGCGATGGCCGGCGCGGTCGACTTGTCCGGCCTCAAGCAAAGCGCGCCGTCCAGCAGCGATGCGGCTGCGGGGGGATCGGCAGGATCGTCTGTGCCGATCGGCACCGAGATCAACGAAGCCAACTTCGAAGAAGAGGTGCTGCTGCGGTCCAACGAGGTGCCGGTCGTCGTGCTGTTGTGGTCGCCGCGCAGCGATGTCTGCCTCCAGTTGGCCGACCTTCTGTCCGGGCTGGCCGGCGCCGACAACGGCAAGTGGTCGCTGGCCAGCGTCAACGTCGACGTGGCTCCCCGGGTAGCCCAGATATTCGGCGTCGAAGTGGTCCCGACTGTCGTGGCTTTGGCTGCGGGGCAGCCACTTTCGAGCTTTCAGGGCATGCAGCCGCCCGACCAGTTACGCCGCTGGGTGGACTCGCTGCTGTCGGCAACCGCGGGAAAGCTCGGCGGCGCAACGGATTCCGAAGAACCCGAGGCGGTCGACCCGGCCCTCGCGCAGGCGCGCCAGCAGCTCCAGGACGGTGACTTTGCCGCCGCTTCTGATTCGTATCAGGCGATCCTGGACGACGATCCGAACCACGCCGAAGCCAAGGGTGCGATACGCCAGCTCGCCTTCCTGATGCGGGCTACCGCGCAGGGGCCTGACGCGGTGACCGTCGCCGATGCCGCTCCTGACGACATCGAGGCCGCGTTCGCCGCCGCCGACGCGCAGATCCTCAACCAGGATGTGCAGGGCGCCTTCGACCGGCTGGTTGGGTTAGTGCGGCGGACCTCCGGCGACGAGCGGACCTCGGTGCGCACGCGGCTGATCGAGCTGTTCGAGCTCTTTGACCCCGCCGACCCCGACGTCATCGTCGGGCGCCGCAACCTCGCCAACGCCCTGTACTAGTCGCCTACTCGGGCTCCAGCCACAGCGCCGAGGTGGGTGGCAGCACCAACACCGCGGATGCCGGGCGGCCGTGCCATGGCTCGTTGGTTGCGTCGACACCGCCGAGATTGCCGATACCGGTGCCGTTGTAGACGGTCGCGTCGGTGTTGAGCACCTCACGCCACCGCCCGGCGGTGGGCAGCCCGAGGCGATAGCCGCTGTGCTCTGCACCGGCGAAATTGAACACACAGGCCATCACCGAGCCGTCACTCCCATACCGCAGGAAGCTCAACACGTTGTTGGCGGAGTCGTTGGCGTCGATCCAGGAATAGCCCTCCGGCGTGGTGTCCCGGCTCCACAGCGCTGGGCGGCCGCAATAGATCTTGTTGAGGTCGTTGACCAGGCGCGAGATCCCGGTAGAGAAGCCGTTCTCGTCGAGCTGGAACCAGTCCAGGCCGCGTTCCTCCGACCATTCAGCGCGCTGCCCGAATTCCTGACCCATAAACAGCAGCTGCTTACCCGGGTGCGCCCACTGGTACGCCAGCAGGCTGCGCAACCCCGCCGCCTTGAAGTGGTCATTGCCCGGCATCCGCGACCACAGCGTGCCTTTACCGTGCACCACCTCGTCGTGGCTGATCGGCAGCACGAAGTTCTCGCTGAACGCGTAGAGCATCGAAAAGGTGATCTCATGGTGGTGGTAACTACGGTGCACCGGATCGTGGCTGATGTAGTCGAGCGTGTCATGCATCCAGCCCATGTTCCACTTCATCGAAAAGCCCAGGCCGCCAACACTAGTCGGCCTCGATACGCCTGGCCAGGATGTCGACTCCTCGGCTGCGGTGACGATTCCCGGCGCCGCTTTGTGCGCTGTGGCGTTCATCTCCTGCAGGAACTGCACGGCTTCCAGATTCTCCCGGCCGCCATAAACGTTCGGTGTCCAGCCGCCGGCCGGGCGCGAATAGTCGAGGTACAGCATCGAAGCGACGGCGTCGACTCGCAGGCCGTCGATGTGGAATTCCTCTAGCCAATACAGCGCATTGGCCACCAGGAAATTGCGCACCTCGGCACGGCCGAAGTCGAATACGTAAGTGCCCCAGTCGAGTTGCTCGCCCCGTCGAGGGTCGGAATGCTCGTAGAGTGGTGTGCCGTCGAAACGGCCCAGCGCCCATGCGTCCTTGGGGAAGTGGGCCGGGACCCAGTCGACGATGATGCCGATTCCGGCCTGGTGCAGCGCGTCGACGAGGGCCCGGAATTCGTCCGGGGTGCCGAACCGCGACGTCGGGGCGTAGTAGGAGGTGACCTGATATCCCCAGGATCCGGCGAACGGGTGCTCGGCGACGGGCAGCATCTCGACGTGGGTAAACCCGTGCGCTACCACGTAATCCGTCAGCTCGCGGGCAAGCTCGCGATAGGATAGGCCCGGTCGCCAGGAGCCCAGGTGGACTTCGTAGGTGCTCATCGGCTCGAACACCGGATTGCGCTGGGCCCGCGCTGTCATCCAGTCGTCATCAGCCCAGCGGTAGTTGCTGACGTTCACCCGCGACGCGGTATGCGGTGGCACCTCGGTGGCGAATGCGAACGGGTCGGCCCGATCGGTGACAGCGCCGTCGGCGCCGTGCACCCGGAACTTGTACAGGCCATCGGGTGGGAAGTCCGGCCAGAACAACTCCCATACGCCCGATGAGCCCAATACCCGCAGCGGGGCATCGTTGCCGTTCCAGCCGTTGAACTCCGCGATCAAGCCGACGCCCTTGGCGTTGGGCGCCCAGACGGCGAACGACACACCCTCAACCACACCGTCGGCGGTGGTAAACGAGCGTGGATGCGCGCCCAGCACTTCCCACAGTCGTTCGTGGCGCCCCTCGTTGAACAGATGCAGATCGACTTCGCCCAACGTCGGCAAGAAGCGGTAGGCGTCGGCGACCGTGTGCCCGCCGGAGCCGTCGTAACTCACCTCGAGGCGGTAGTCGATCAGGTCGGTGAAAGGCAGTGCCACCGCGAACAATCCTGAGTCGATGTGCTGCAACGGAAACCGTTCTTTGCCGACAAGTGCGACGACTTCGGTGGCGTGCGGGCGGTAGGCCCGGATGACGGTGTGATCGCCGTACTCGTGGGCGCCCAGGACGCTGTGCGGATTGTGGTGCTTACCGGACACCAAGCGGGCCAAGTCGCTGGGTTCGGGCGCCAGGTGGGACCTGGCGAGTTGGTCGGTGGGCTTCATCGGGGCGTCACCTCCGGCGCAAGAGCGTCATTCTGGATTCGGACGGTATCAGCGGCATGTTGATGATGTGGGCGGGCGAGCGACCAGGGTCGATGCGCACATAGTTGGCTTGTCCCCATTGGTATTCCTCGCCGGTTATCTCGTCTCGGACCCAGAACCGCTCGTAGTGCTCCATACCCAATGCGGCCATGTCCAACCACAACGTCGCCTCTTCCGGTTCGAACGCGTTGAGCGTCACCACCACCAGCACGCAGTCGCCGGTGACCGGGTCGAATTTGCTGTAGGCCAGCAATGCGTCGTTGTCGACGCCATGGAACGTGATGTTGCGCAGCTGCTGAAGAGCGGGGTGGAGTCGACGAATCTTGTTCAGCCGTGCGATAAATGGCTCCAGCGATCGTCCCGCGGCCAGCGCGCCGGCGAAGTCGCGCGGTCGCAGCTGGTACTTCTCGGAGTCGAGATACTCCTCACTCCCTTCCAACACGGCCTCGTGCTCGAAGAGCTCGTAGCCGGAGTACATTCCCCAGGCCGGGCTCATCGTTGCCGCCAGCACCGCGCGAATCGCGAACATGCCCGGGCCGTTATGTTGCAGGACGGCATGCAGGATATCTGGCGTGTTGACGAACAAATTCGGACGACGGAAGTCGGCAAGATAGGGGATCTCCTCGCCGAATTGGGTGAGCTCCCACTTGGACGTGCGCCAGGTGAAGTAGGTGTAGGACTGGGTGAAGCCCAGCTTGGCGAGCCCGAACTGACGGGCTGGCGGTGTGAACGCCTCGGATAAAAACAGCACGTCCGGATCGATGGACTTCACTTGGCCGATGAGCCAGGCCCAGAAGTCGGGCGGCTTGGTGTGCGGATTGTCGACCCGGAAAACCTTGACCCCGTGGTCCATCCAGTGCAGCACTACCCGCAGCACCTCGTCGTACAGTCCGGCGGGGTCATTGTCGAAGTTGATCGGGTAAATGTCCTGGTACTTCTTCGGCGGGTTTTCCGCGTAGGCGATGGTGCCGTCGGGCAATTCGGTGAACCAGTGGCGGTGTTGCTTGGCCCACGGGTGATCGGGCGCGCATTGCAACGCCAGATCCAGAGCCACCTCCATACCCAGGTCATGCACCGCTTCGACGAATTTGTCGAAGTCATCGATCGTGCCCAGTTGCGGATCCACCGCGTCGTGGCCGCCTTCGTCGCTTCCGATCGCCCACGGTGAGCCGACGTCAC
>DASZKQ010000416.1:0-1713 GCA_035552835.1 Mycobacterium sp.
CCGGTCCTTCAATTTTGATGACGTCAGCGCCGAGGTCGACGAACAGTTTGCCGCAGTAGGGACCTGAGATCTCATTGGCGATCTCGATGACACGAAGCCCGTCGAGGGGCCCGCTCACGCGGGCAGTCCCATGGCCTTCGGCTCCATGTACTGACGAATTCCCAGGATCCCGCCGCTTTCCCGGCCGAACCCGCTCTGGTTGAAGCCACCGAACGGCGCACCACCCGGACCGAAACCGTTGACCGCGATCTGCCCGGTGCGAACACGGCGCGCGACGGCGACCGCACGGGCCACGTCGGTGCCCCACACCGCACCGGAAAGCCCGTACTGCGAGTTGTTCGCGATCCGCACCGCGTCGTCGTCGTCGTCATAGCGCAGCACTGACAACACCGGTCCGAAAACTTCTTCCTGGGCGATGGTCACATCCGGTGTGACCCCGGTCAGGATCGTCGGTTCGAAGTAGAAGCCGGTATCCAAGCCGGCCGGCCGGCCACCGCCGGTCACCAGCTTGGCGCCGTCGTCAAGAGCCCGATCCACGTGTGCCTGAACGCGTTGCAACTGTGCGGCGCTGATCAGTGGACCCATCTGCACCTTGGGATCGGTGGGATCGCCGACCTTCACTGCGCGGGCCAGCGCAACCAGTCGATCGACGACCTCGTCGTGGATCGATTCGGGAAGCAGCAGCCGGCTGTGCAGTATGCAGGCCTGTCCGGAGTGGAACGAGCAGGACTCGAACAGCATCCGCTCCAGCATCTCGCCGCTCAGCGCGATGTCGTCGAGCACGATGCTGGCCGACTTGCCACCGCACTCGAGCAGCAGCCGCTTCATGGTGCCGCCGGCCGCGGCCATCACCTCGCGGCCGACCGCCGAGCTTCCGGTGAAGCTGACCATGTCGATCCGCGGGTCGACGGTCAGCAGCTTGCTGGACTCGATGCCCGAGGGTGTGACGACGTTGACCACGCCCGGCGGAATGTCGGTGTGCTCATCGATGATTCGGGCCAACGCCAGACCGGCGAGCGGGGCCAGCGGCGACGGCTTGAGCACGACGGTGTTGCCCGCGGCCAGCGCGGCGCACAGTTTCATGACATTGAGGGTGTGCGGAAAGTTCCACGGCGTCAGGATCGACACCACACCGAGTGGCTCATAGCGCAGCAGCGCGGTTCCCGCCGCGCCGTAGGCGTCGATCTGCTCCTCCACAGGATGGGTGGCAAGTTCTGCGGCTTGTAAGGCCGAGAACGCCGGTCCCTCGACGTGGATGACTCGCTCGTTGCCGGTGCATCCCCACTCGAGCTGCGCCAATTCGTAGAACGCGTCGGCATGCGCGAGCAACGCCTCGCCGAGCTGGTTGAGCCAACCAGCGCGCTGCTCGGGTCCGGCGTCGGCCCACGTTCCCGCGTCGAACGCGGCGCGAGCGGCCGCGATCGCGCTGTCGACTTGGGCGGGACTGGGGTCTGGTGCCGAGGCGATCACCGCCTCGGTGGCGGGATTGATGTCGTCGTAGCGGCCGTTCTCGGGTTCGACCCATTGCCCGTCGATGTAGACCGCGTAGCTGTCGATCAGTGAGCGTGGCTCAGCCATGTTGATTCCTTTGGACGGTCCGGCGGCTCAACGTTTGGTGTACACCTGTCGGGCCCGTGTCGTCAATGGCTCAGCTTTCCCTTCGGTCGCCGTATCGCTATTTCACCTCGACGGCAAGCATATTGACATTGCCGG
>DASZKQ010000417.1:0-5443 GCA_035552835.1 Mycobacterium sp.
GCGGTGATTTGCCTGGGCGCGCTGCTGTGGTCGTTCATCAACCCGTCCGGGCAGATGAACGAGTCGCCGATCATCGCCGACCGCGATTCCGGCTCACTCTATGTTCGGGTCGGCGACAAGTTGTACCCGGCGCTGAATCTGGCATCGGCCCGGCTGATCGCAGGGCGGCCGGATAACCCGCACAAGGTGCGGTCGAGTCAGATCGCCGAGCAGCCGCACGGACCGCTGGTGGGTATCCCCGGCGCGCCGTCGGAGTTTTCCCCGACCAGCCCCGCGTCGTCGTCGTGGCTGGTGTGCGATTCGGTGACGTCGATGGCGGGGGTCGGAGCGCCGTCACCGGTGACCGTCACCGTGATCGACGGAACGCCCGACCTGTCGAGTCGCCGACACGTGTTGAGCGGGTCGGACGCGGTGGTGCTTCGCTACGACAAGGACACCTGGGTGATCCGGCAGGGACGCCGGTCACGCATCGATGCGTCGAACCGGGCGGTGCTGTTGCCGCTGGGTTTGACCCCGGAGAACGTCAACCAGGCGCGGCCGATGAGCCGGGCACTGTTCGACTCCTTGCCGGTAGGCCCCGCGCTGGCGGTGCCGAAGGTGCCAGACGCAGGTAAGCCGGCCAGCTTCGCCGGCGCACCGGGACCGGTGGGAACCGTGATCGTGACACCGCAAATTAGTGGGCCACAACAGTATTCGGTGGTGCTGGCCGACGGTGTGCAAACCGTGACACCGGTCGTCGCCCAGATCCTGCAGAACGCCGGTACCCCGGCGGGGAATGCGCCGATGGTGGTGGCGCCGGCGTCGTTGGCGAAAATGCCGGTGGTCAACGGGCTGGATTTGTCGGCCTATCCGGACGGGCCACTGAACGTGCAGGACATCCGTGACAACCCGGCGACCTGCTGGTGGTGGGAGAAAACTGGCGGTGAAGAGCGCGCCCGTACCCAGGTGATCTCCGGGCCGACGATCCCGGTAAAGGCCAGCGACACCCAAAAAGTGGTATCGCTGGTGAAGGCCGACAATTCCGGCCGAGAAGCCGATCGAGTCTTTTTCGGACCCAACTACGCGAACTTCGTCTCCGTCACCGGCAACGACCCGGGGTCGACCACATCAGAATCACTATGGTGGCTCTCGAGTTCCGGTGTCCGTTTCGGCGTGGACAACTCTCGTGATGCCCGCTCGGCGCTCGGATTGACATCACAGCCGAGCCCGGCGCCCTGGGTGGCGCTGCGGCTGCTGGCACCGGGCCCGAACCTTTCGCGCGCCGATGCGCTGGTGCGCCATGACACTCTTCCGACCGATATGAGCCCAGCAGAATTGGCGGTACCGAAGTGAAACAAGGTTTTGCACGCCCCACGCCCGAGCGCGCACCAGCGGTTAGGCCGGAGAACATTGTCCTACCGACGCCGCTGAGTGTGCCGCCGCCCGAAGGCAAGCCGTGGTGGCTGATTGTCGTCGGCGTCCTGGTGGTCGGCTTACTGGTCGGCATGGTCGGCATGACGGTCGCCAACGGCTCGCGGATGTTCCTCGGCGCCGGGTCGATCTTCCCGATCTTCATGATCGGCGGCGTCGCGATGATGATGTTCGGCGGTCGCTTCGGCGGCCAGCAGCAGATGAGCCGGCCCAAGCTGGACGCGATGCGCGCTCAGTTCATGCTGATGCTCGACATGCTGCGCGAGACCGCGAACGAGTCCGCCGACAGCATGGACGCCAACTACCGCTGGTTCCACCCGGAGCCGACGACGTTGACGGCAGCGGTCGGATCGTCCCGGATGTGGGAACGCAAGCCGGACGGCAAGGACCTCAATTTCGGAGTCGCCAGGATCGGTGTGGGCATGACCCGGCCGGAGGTGACTTGGGGCGAGCCGCAGAACATGCCGACCGATATCGAGCTGGAGCCCGTGACCGGTAAGGCACTGCAGGAGTTTGGCCGCTACCAGAGCGTGGTTTACAACCTGCCCAAGATGGTGTCGCTGCTTGTTGAGCCCTGGTATGCGCTGGACGGCAATCGCGACCAGGTGATGGGGCTGATGCGGGCGATCATCTGCCAGCTGGCGTACTCACACGGGCCGGACCACATCCAGATGATCGTTGTCAGTTCCGATCTCGCGAAATGGGACTGGGTCAAGTGGCTGCCACACTTCGGTGATCCACGCCGTCGCGACGCTGCCGGCAACGCGCGGATGGTGTACGGGTCGGTGCGTGAGTTCGCCGCCGATCAGGCCGAATTGTTCGCCGGCCGTGGGTCTTTCACTCCGCGGCACGCCAGCTCGTCGGCGGAGACACCGACACCGCACCACGTGATCATCGCCGATGTCGACGACCCGCAATGGGAATACGTCATCAGCGTCGACGGCGTTGACGGCGTCACGTTCTTTGACTTGACCGGCTCTGCGCTGTGGACCGGTAACCCGGAGCGGGTGCTGAAGTTCACCAACGACGTCGGGGTGATCGAGGCGCTGCCCCGTGACCGCGACACCTGGATGGTGATCGACGACAACAGGTGGTTCTTCGCTCTGGCCGACTATGTGACCGAGGCGGAGTCCGAGCAGTTCTCGCAGCGCATGGCGCACTGGCGACTGGCTGAGGCCTATGAGGAGATCGGCCAGCGGGTAGCTCAGATCGGCGCCCGAGACATCCTGTCCTACTACGGGATTGAAGATCCGGCTGAGATCGACTTCGAGTCGTTGTGGGGCAACCGGCGAGACGGGCTCAGCAGCCGGTCCCGGTTGCGGGTGCCGTTCGGCAACCGCTCCGACAACGGCGAGCTGCTGTTCTTGGACATGAAGTCCCTCGACGAAGGGGGCGACGGCCCGCACGGGGTCATGTCGGGTACAACCGGTTCGGGTAAGTCCACGCTGGTGCGTACCGTGCTCGAGTCGCTGATGCTGGGGCATCCGCCGGACGAGCTGCAGTTCGTGTTGGCCGACCTCAAGGGTGGATCGGCGGTTAAGCCGTTCTCGGGAGTGCCGCACGTGTCGCGGATCATCACCGACCTGGAAGAAGACCAGGCGCTGATGGAGCGCTTCCTGGACTCGTTGTGGGGCGAAATCGCCCGGCGCAAGGCGGTTTGCGACAACGCCGGCGTCGATGACGCCAAGGAGTACAACGAGATGCGCGGCAGGATGCGCGCACGCGGTCAGGACATTCCGCCGCTGCCGATGCTGGTGGTGGTCATCGACGAGTTCTACGAATGGTTCCGCATCATGCCGACCGCGGTCGACGTGCTGGACTCGATCGGCCGGCAGGGTCGTGCGTACTGGATCCACCTGATGATGGCCTCGCAGACCATCGAGAGCCGGGCCGAAAAGCTCATGGAGAACATGGGTTACCGGTTGGTGCTGAAAGCGCGTACCGCTGGTGCGGCGCAGGCGGCAGGCGTGCCGAACGCGGTGAACCTGCCCGCTCAGGCCGGGCTGGGCTACTTCCGCAAGAGCCTCGAGGAGATCATCCGTTTCCAGGCGGAGTTCCTGTGGCGCGACTACCGCCGCGGCGTTTCGCTCGACGACGACGGTCAGACCGCGATTACGCATGCCGTGGATTACATTCGGCCGCAACTGTTTACCACAGGCTTCACGCCTATCGAGGTCAGTGTCAGCGGACCGGACGACTTTGCCACGTCCAACGGCGAGCTTCTCAGCGGGAACGGCGAGGCGTTGAGCGGCAACGGAGCCGGCGAGCCCGACGACGAGGACGAAGAGGAAGAAGAGGCAATCCGCACGCCGAGAGTCGGCACGGCGATCATCGATCAGCTGCGCCGAATTGACTTCGAGCCCTACCGGCTCTGGCAACCGCCGCTCGACGTACCGGTGTCGATCGAAAACTTGGTGAACCGGTTCCTCGATCGGCCGTGGCAGGAGGAATACGGCACCGCCAGGAACTTGGTGTTCCCGATCGGGATCATCGACCGGCCATTCAAGCACGACCAGCCGCCGTGGGCGGTGGACACCTCCGGACCAGGTTCCAACGTGCTGATCCTCGGTGCCGGCGGCTCGGGCAAGACCACCGCGTTGCAGACGCTGATCTCCTCGGCGGCGCTGACCCATACACCCGAGCAGGTCCAGTTCTACGTGCTGGCCTACAGCAGCACCGCGCTGACGACGGTGGCCGGGCTGCCGCACGTCGGTGAGGTCGTCGGCCCAACCGACCCCTACGGCGTTCGCCGCACGGTGGCTGAGTTGCTGGCGCTGCTTCGCGAGCGCAAGCACACTTTCCTCGAGTACGACGTGCCCTCGATGGACGTGTTCCGTCGGCGCAGGTTCGGCGGGGAGGCCGGCAGCGTGCCCAACGACGGCTTCGGCGATGTGTACCTGGTGATCGACAATTACCGGGCGCTGGCCGAAGAGAACGAGGTGCTGATCGAGCAGGTCAACCAGCTCATCAACCAGGGACCGTCGTTCGGGGTGCATGTGGCAGTCACGGCCGACCGCGAGTCCGAGCTGCGGCCGCCGGTGCGCAGCGGTTTCGGATCCCGCATCGAGCTGCGGCTGGCTGCGGTCGAAGACGCGAAGCTGGTGCGCTCCCGGTTCGCTAAGGATGTTCCGGTCAAGCCGGGCCGCGGCATGGTCGCGGTGAATTACGTACGGCTGGACAGCGATCCGCAATCGGGTCTGCACACGCTGGTGGCCAGGCCCGCGCTGGCGAGCACGCCGGACACGGTTTTCGAGTCCGACAACGTCGCGGCGGCAGTCAGCCGGGTGGCGGTCGGCCACGCACCGCCGGTGCGGCGGCTGCCCGCCCGGTTCGGGCTGGAGCAGGTGCAGGCGTTGGCCGCGGCCGATCGGCGCCAGAACGTCGGCGCTGGTGGAATCGCTTGGGCCATCAACGAATTGGACCTACAGCCGGTGTATCTCAACTTCGCCGAGAACGCGCACCTGATGGTGACGGGCCGGCGCGAGTGTGGTCGCACCACGACGGTGGCCACCATCATGTCCGAGATCGGTCGGGTGTACGAGCCGGGAGCCAGCATTGCGCCTCCGACGTCGCGAGCCTCGGCGCAGGTGTGGCTAGTCGACCCGCGTCGTCAGCTGCTGACCACGCTGGGCACCGACTATGTCGAGAAGTTCGCCTACAACCTCGACGGCGTCGCGGCCATGATGGACGAGCTGGGTGCCGTGTTGGCCCGGCGCGAGCCACCGCCGGGACTGTCGGCCGAAGAGCTGTTGTCGCGGGCTTGGTGGAGCGGGCCGGAGATCTTCCTGGTCATCGACGATGTGCAGCAGCTGCCGCCTGGCTTCGATTCGCCGCTGCAAAAGGCCGCACCGTGGGTGACCAGGGCAGCCGATGTCGGCTTGCACGTGATCGTCACCCGTACCTTCGGTGGCTGGTCTTCGGCGGGCAGCGACCCGATGCTGCGGGCGCTGGCGCAGGCCAACGCCCCACTGCTGGTGATGGACGCCGACCCCGACGAAGGTTTCATCCGCGGCAAGATGAAGGGCGGCCCGCT
>DASZKQ010000418.1:0-3558 GCA_035552835.1 Mycobacterium sp.
ATTCGTGCATCGTGATCACCTCTTGGTAGCGCGGCACTGCCGAGTCGCCGCTGCCCCACAGGTGTTTGGGCTCCGGGTTGAGCCAGTGCGCGTGCCGACTGGCGGTCACCATGTGAGCCAGCACGTCGGTCGCCGGGTCGCGGTAGTTGGTGCGGCCGTCCCCGAGCACCAGCAACGAACTACGCGGCGACAGCACGTTCGGATGCGCCTGAATGAACGAGACGAACGCGTTGCCGTAATCACTGTGTCCGTCGCGGGTGTAGACACCGGCTTCGCGGGTGATCCGCTGGATCGCGACGGCCAGGTCGGCGTCCGGGCCGAACAGGTGGGTCACCTCGTCGGCGGTGTCGATGAAGGCAAACACCCGAACGCGGGAAAACTGTTGACGCAGCGCGTGCACCAACAACAGAGTGAAGTGGCTGAAACCGGCAACCGACCCCGACACGTCGCACAACACCACCAGTTCTGGACGCGCCGGGCGCGGCTTACGCAGCACCAAGTCGATCGGTACACCGCCGAGGGACATCGACTTGCGCAATGTCTTGCGCAGGTCGATCGCACCGGCGCGGGCACGACGCCGACGGGCGGCCAGCCGGGTGGCCAGGGTGCGGGCCAGTGGCTGCACCACCCGGCGCATTGAGCGCAGCTGCTCGCCCGAGGCACGCAGGAATTCGACATTCTCGGCCAACTGCGGGATTCCGTACATCTGGACGTGGTCGCGGCCAAGTTGCTCGGCGGTCCGCCGCTTGGTCTCGGCGTCGACCATTTTTCTCAACTGTGTGATCCGCTGGGCAGCAAGCGCTTTGGCGATCTGCTCCTGGGTTGGCGTGGGTTCGTCGCCGTAGGGAGCGAGCAGACCGGCCAACAACTTGCCTTCCAGCTCGTCCAGCGCCATCGCCTTGAGCGCCTGATACGACGAGAACGACGGGCCGCGGCTGGAGTTGTATTTGCCGTAGGCATCGACGATTTGCGCGATCATCGCCAGCAGCCGCTCATCCATGTCGGCGAGGTCGGCGTTGGCGGTGAGCAGATCCAGCAGCATCTGCCGCATCGCCTCGACATCGTCAGGCGGTAGTTGGACCTCGGGATCTGACTCGGCTTCTTCAGTGACAACCGCACGTGCGCCCAGCGCTGCGGGCCACCACAGGTCGAACATCGCGTCGTAGGTATCCCGATGCTCGGGCCTGCGCAACACCGCACATGCCAGGCCCTCGCGAAGCACCTCGCGGTCGCTGAGACCCAGGACCGCCATCACTTTGCCGGCGTCCACCGTCTCCGATGGTCCAACTGAAATCCCTTGCCCGCGAAGCGCTTCGACGAACTCCACTAGGTGACCCGGCAAGCCGTGCGGGGCCAGCGGATGGTTGGGACGCACGCGGCGGACGGCCATCAGTGCCGCTAATTCAGCCGAAGTTCGCCGGTGGCGCGCTGCTGATCGGATTGATGTTTGAGCACCACGCCCAGGGTGGCGGCTATGGTCGCGTCGTCGATGGTGTCCATGCCAAGCGCTAGCACCGTGCGTCCCCAGTCGATAGTTTCGGCCACCGACGGCAGCTTCTTGAGCTGCATTCCGCGTAGCACTCCGATGATGCGCACCAATTCGTCGGCGATGTGTCCGGGCAGTTCGGGGACGCGGGACAGCAGAATACGGCGTTCCAGCTCAGGGCTGGGGAAGTCGATGTGCAAAAACAGGCAACGCCGTTTGAGCGCCTCGGACAGCTCCCGGGTGGCGTTGGAAGTCAGCACCACGAATGGCGCCCGCTCGGCGGTGATGGTGCCCAGTTCGGGGACCGTAACCGCGAAGTCAGAGAGCACTTCTAGCAGCAGACCCTCGATTTCGATGTCAGCCTTGTCGGTTTCGTCGACCAGCAGGACGGTGGGCTCGGTGCGCCGGATCGCGGTCAGCAGCGGCCGCGACAGCAGAAACTCCTCGCTGAACACATCCATCTTGGTCTGGTCCCAGTCTGAGGAGCCGGCCTGGATGCGCAGAATCTGCTTGGCGTGGTTCCACTCGTAGAGGGCGCGGGCCTCGTCGACGCCTTCGTAGCACTGCAGGCGAACCAAACCGGATTCGGTGGCCTGCGCGACGGCACGGGCCAGTTCAGTCTTGCCGACCCCGGCGGGTCCTTCCACCAGCAGCGGCTTGCCAAGCCGGTCGGCGAGGAAAACCGCAGTGGCGGTGGCAGTATCGACCAGATAGCCGGTTTCAGCCAGCCGCCGCTCGACGTCGTCGATATCGGCGAATAGCGGAACCGGCCGCGCGGGCACACTCACTGTTGTGTTCTCCTAAGCAATTCAGGCCGGGCGGGTCTGACCGTCTCCCCAGACGATCCACTTGGTCGAGGTCAATTCCGGCAGTCCCATCGGGCCGCGGGCGTGCAGCTTCTGGGTGGAGATGCCGATCTCGGCGCCGAACCCGAACTGCTCACCGTCGGTAAAGCTTGTCGACGCGTTGACCATCACCGCGGCCGCATCCACCGCTTCGGTAAACCGTTGGGCGGCAGCCATATTGGTGGTCACGATGGCTTCGGTGTGGCCGGTGCCGTATTCGTTGATGTGCGCGATCGCCTCGTCGACACCATCGACAACCGTGATCGCGATCTCCATCGCCAAGTATTCGCGGCGCAGGTGGGCCTCGTCGGGGTCGAGATGCACGGTCACGCCGGCGTCTTGCAGCGCCGAGATCAGTCGCGGCAAGGCCTGCCCCGCAATCGCGGCGTCGACCAGCAGCGTCTCGGCGGCGTTGCACACGCTGGGCCGACGCGTCTTGGAGTTGAGCAGGACCCGTTCAGCCATCTCGAGGTCGGCGGCATCGTGCACGTAGACGTGGCAGTTGCCGACACCGGTCTCGATAGTCGGCACTTGCGCGTCACGGACCACCGCGTCGATCAGGCCTGCTCCCCCGCGTGGGATCACTACGTCGACCAAGCCCCGGGCCTGGATCAGGTGGGTGACGGTAGAGCGGTCGGCGGCCGAGAGCAGCTGAACGGCGTCGGTGGGCAAGTCTTCGCTGCGCAGCGCAGCGCGCAACACGGAGACCAGCGCCTCGTTGGAATTGGCTGCGGAAGCGCTGCCGCGCAGCAGCGCGGCGTTGCCGGACTTGAGCGCCAAACCGAACGCGTCGACGGTGACATTGGGCCGGCCCTCATAGACCATCCCGACCACGCCGAGTGGCACCCGTTGCTGGCGCAGTGCGAGTCCATTGGGCAGGGTGTAGCCGCGCAGTACCTCTCCGACCGGGTCGGGCAGTCCTGCGACCTGGCGCAGGCCGGCGGCGATTCCGTCGACGCGCTTCGGGTCCAGGGCCAACCGGTCGATCAGCGCGGTCGGTGTCTCGGCGGCCCGCGCCGCGTTCAAATCTTCTGCGTTAGCAGCCAGGATCCGGTCGGTGTTGGCGATGACTGCCTCCGCGGCGACAAACAGTGCCTGGTCCTTGGCGACCGTCGGCAATGAGGCCAGCACGCGGGCGGCGACCTGCGCCCGGCGCGCGGCCTGGTGCACCTGTTGGCGCAAGTCGGGAGCCGACGGAGCATGCACACTCATTAACCCAGGGTATCG
>DASZKQ010000419.1:0-2917 GCA_035552835.1 Mycobacterium sp.
ATCGTGAACGTTATGGCGGGCAACCACCGGCCCGCCGGCCAGCCAGGGTTCTTCGCGGCTCGCCGCCTGGCCGTTGCGGCCGCCGCCTGACATCTGACATCCCCCAGTCGGGGCCACACCTGCGGGTGTGGCCCCGGTTGGTCTATGGGGCGCCCGGTTGCAGAACCGCGGGGCCGTACCAGTGACAGGCGAGCAATGCGAGTTCGACGTCGAGCCGATCGCTGCCGATGTCGCGGCCGCGCCGCGCGATGGCGCGACCCACCCGATACTTCACCGAGTTGAAGTGCAGGTTGAGTTCCTCGGCGGCGACCTTATAGCTGGACCCGCAACCCAGAAACAGCCGCAACGTGTCGCGCAGCCGAGCGTCGTTCTCGTTGTCGGCGGCGAGGTCGCCGAGTACGGCGGCCACCCAGTCGCGGATACCGGTCACGTCATCACCCAGACGCGCCACAATCGATAAGCCTGGGTCGGTCGCAGAAATCACCGTCGGCGTCGGACGTTTGGCGATCACCGCGACGCTGCGAGCAGTCTGCGCCTCGCGGTGCGATTGGCGAAAACCCTCGACACCGTTGGTCATGGTCCCGATTGCCACGCTCGGGGAATCCGTTCGTGCGAGGGTGAACTGGCGGACCTTGGCCGGAGCGTCGGCCGCCGCGGCGCGATATGGCAGCCAACCCCAGCCGCAGCTTCGATCGGCGGCAGCGAAGAGCGGGCTGGCAGCCGCACCTGCTGCTTCGCCGAGTTCGCGGAGAAACCGTTGCAGCCGGTCAAGCTGGTCGCCTTCGGGGCCCGCGTCCGGGTACCACATGACGAGCCCTAGATGGTGCCACCGCAGCGGATAGCGGATTGCGGTAGTCGCCGCGTCAGCGTCGATCGACTTGTTTCCGGCCAAGACCTCGCGCACCCGCAGGGCGCGAAGACTGTTCTGGTTTTCCAGCCAACGTTCGCGTTCGTCTTCATAGACGGCGACCACTTGCTGCGACATCCAGTCGATGTATTCGAACAACGTGCCGGTGATGGCCTCAATCACCGCGACCCTTATCGGTTCCGGGATATCGATCGTGCGTAGTTCGGCGAAAACGAGCTCATTCACCCGGCGTTGGCCGAGCCGATAGGCGCGAACGAGGGCATTGACCGGCATGCCCTGTTGAGCCAGCCGCCGGGCGTACTCCAGCGCAGCGGTGGGCGCCTCAACACGCTCCACGGCGATGTCGTAGCGCAGCGCGTGCAAGACGGTGTCCACGTTTCCCTCGACGCTGGATCCGAGCAGCTCCATAAGTCCGGCATCGCCGCGCAGCTCGGGGATCTGGTCCTCGAGAGTGCCGAGGACGTCCGACGACACAGCTGCCAGCCGAGCGTGCAACTGGTCGGCTGTTTCGGCGACGTAGCGGCTTACCTCGACATCAGCGTCGAGGCGGGATTTTGTCACCACTATGACGGTAGACCCCGGTTTCACAGCCGGTTGACGATTCGCCAGGCTCGACCATTGTCTGCAGGCGACAACACCGTCGCGCACCTTCGTCGGCTCACCACTGTTTTTTCGATGCTCTTGACTCCTACCGTTGTCGCCATTCGTGAGCGAAACTTTGATCAGAAGGAGAGAACAATGGGGTTCACACAACCGGATTTGGCCGCAGTAGATCCGGATACTTTCTTCCAGAAGCCACTGATGGAGCGGATGCGGATCCTGGCCATCGACTGGGGCGAAAAGGGCTTCGGCTCACCGAAGATGATCCACACCATGTACATCGCGAAGCTCATCGTGTTCTTCGCGATCGGCGGCATCACCGTCGCGACGGCGACATCGGGTCTGCCCGCGTTCTGGCATGTGACCGAATGGTGGAGCCAGCCGGTCGTCTACCAGAAGGTCATCTTGTGGACCGTGCTGCTCGAGGCAATCGGTGTGGCCGGCTCCTGGGGCCCGTTGGCCGGCAAGGCCAAGCCAATGACCGGCGGCATCCTGTTCTGGGCCCGAACGGGAACCATCCGGTTGCGGCCGTGGAAATGGGTGCCATTCACTAATGGCGACCGGCGCACCTGGTTGGACGTCGGGATTTACCTGGCGCTGCTGGTGAGCCTGACCGTCGGCCTGCTGTCACCGGGCGTGCACAGCGATTCGCTTTCAAAGGCGCTGCCGCACAACACATCCGGCCTGGTGAACCCCGCACTGCTGGTCGCGCCGATGGTGTTGCTGGTGCTGATCGGTCTGCGCGACAAGACCATCTTCCTGGCCGCCCGTGGCGAGCAGTACTTGCCGGTGCTGGTCATCTTCGCCGTGTTCCCATTCGTCAACATGATCATCGCGTTGAAGATGGTGATCACGGTGGTTTGGGTCGGCGCCGGCTTTTCAAAGTTCGGAAAGCACTTCTCCAACGTGATTCCGCCGATGGTGAGCAACACGATATTCGCGCCCAAATGGGTGCGACGGGCCCACTACCGCGATTTCGGGCGCGACATGCGGCCGTCGCGGCTGGCGGACCTTATGGCACACGTCAATGGCACCACGGTCGAGATCCTGGCTCCGCTGGTCCTGTTCCTCTCCGCGAACAAGTGGGTGACGCTGGTTGCGGCGCTGTTGATGGTGGGCTTCCACCTGTTCATCATCTCCACTTTCCCGCTCGCGGTGCCGCTGGAGTGGAACGTGGTCTTTGCCTACACCACGATCTTCCTGTTCCTTGGCTTCCCGAACTGGAACGGATACGCCCCGTGGAACATGTCGCCGCCGTGGCTGGCCCTCGTCGTCGCCGCCGCGCTGCTGTTCTACCCGGTGTTGGGTAATCTGCGGCCGGACAAGGTGTCGTTCCTGCCGGCGATGCGGCAGTACGCGGGCAACTGGGCCTCCGCGCTGTGGACCTTCGCGCCCGGTGCCGAGCAGAAGCTGAACAACGTCACCCGCTCGGCGTCCAACCAGCTCGAC
>DASZKQ010000420.1:0-9850 GCA_035552835.1 Mycobacterium sp.
TCCCTCCGTTCGGCGGACGACAGTGATCCCAGCACGTATGCGGCATCCCACATCGCGTACTCGTCATGCCCGGAGAGGTCACCGCCGTGCGGCGTCCCGGGCCGCCATAGCGGCATCATCGTGTAACTCCCATTCTCCTGGCACGTCAGATATTTCGTGGCCGGCCGTTCGGTTGGCCAGTAGAGCCATCATCGCGGCCCAGTGCGGTGCGGCTCTGGTGGATGATTTATGTTGCGGGCGACGTTGAACCGCCAGGCCCGTTCCGAGCGATCGGTGTCGCCGATGACCTCCGGATGCTGCTGAACCTGTAATACCCTCTCTTGCAACATGTTTCGGCGCGGGTCCGATTGCCGTTCAGGCGGGGTGCGTAGCACCACAAAACCGGGGCGTGTTTCGTCGTAGAGCGCCTTCATCGAATCGGCTTCCGCACCCGCCGACCTGGTTAAAATAGGCACTCCATTCACCTCCTTGCTGGTGAAACGATCTAAGCGCCTGTTTGGTTCACATGCGGCACACCGGCCATCGTTAGCTGAGAGGCAAGGTACGGGGCTCTCAGCTAACCGGCGTCAGCCACTGCCACGGTGTTACTCCCAGTTGCAGCACCCGGAAGCGTCAACGTTAATGATCGTCGCGCAGGACCGGTTACGCGGCGAGCCGCCAGCGGTCAGACGCCGCCCATCCAGCTGTGGAATCGACCATCCGGGTCGTAGGCCGAGCGCACCTTGTCGAGGCGTGCCATGTTCGATTCGGCGATGAATCGCGCCGGACGCCGGCACAGATTCTCGTCGGCGAGCGAGATGCCTGTCGCCAAATGCGACATCGCCGCCATGTTGGACGCGGCCCAGTCGCGGTACCGTTCGTCGTCGGCCGGATCTCGCCAGATGGTGTAGAGCGCCAGGTAGATCTCGTCTTCCAATCCGTACACCATGTCCGCGCGCTCCTGTGACGTCTTCCAGCCCGTGAAAATGAAGTGCGAGGGGTGCGGTGGCATGGTTTCGATGATTTTGCGGATGCCCGGCAATAGTTCTTCGGCGGAAGCCGACGTGAACATGTTGTCGGCGATATAGCGGTGCCCCTTCGGATAGCTGGTCATCACGGCGGTATACCAATTGGCCAAAGTTGTCGGCGCGTAAGGAAGGTCATCGCACTCAAAGGAGACAGCTACCGCATCAAAGACCGAGACCTCGGCCGTGTCGCAACCGTCACGGCCGACGACCAATGAAACCAAGCTGGTCAATTTTCGATTGCCGACAGCTGATCAGTTTTCGACTGCCGTTGACACCAATGCCGTTATAGGTGGTCCACATACTGTTATAGCGTTTGTTGCGAATCGTCAGCGCCGCTCGAATACGCGGCCGGTGTCGCTGTTCTCCTGCGTGGACACCATCGTGAGCATCCCGTCACGCTCGGTCCGGCTGACCAACACGATCGCCCAACCACATCCCCATCGGCTAGCCGCCAACGGAAATACCATCACTTCTGCCTCGACCAACCGCGCCGCCGCACTGACCCCGCTCATCGCCGTAGATTCTGGCCGGTGCCGCGCTTCGCGCAAGGCCGCGGATAACGGCCTGACGGCCCGAAAACTTTTCGCCCACAACACTCGCTGCGCTCGCCAAAACTTCTCGCCAGGACCATTGCGCGCCGCGCCCCACCCCGGCCCAGAATAACCCCACGACGAGGCGCGAAAGAAAGGATGGACGTCTCCAGGCGCAAGTCCGAAACATGTTGGTGCATAAGGAGCAGACACCCGCAGCAGCCGCGTTGAGTACGCGCTCAAGAAGGGGTTGGTAGCGCTATGTGGTTGCGTGCGGGCTCAGGATGAGGGCAGCGGCTCAGATGCCGGAGACGTGCACGAGTTGACCGACGAGGGCGGTGACGGCCATGGCGAGTCCGCCGCCGATGATGACTCGTAGCGCGGGTCGTCCCAGGTGGGTGCCGGCAATCCTCGCTCCGAGGATTCCGGTGCCAGCAAGCCCGATCAGGGTCGCGGCCACGATCAGCCACAGCCGGGCGGTCGCGGTGGGGGCTAACAGCCCGAGTAGCGGTAGTAGTCCGCCGATGAAGAAGCTGGCCGCCGAGGCTGTCGCGGCCTGCAATGGGCGGGCGGCGGTGATGTCGGAGTGTCCGAGTTCGTCGCGCAAGTGGGCTCCGAGCGGGTCCGCGTCGTGCAGCGCCCGGGCGACTTGCTGGGCCAATGGCTCGGGCACCCCGCGCTGGCGGTAGATGCCGGCCAGCTCAGCCAGTTCGGCCTCCGGGTTGGCGGCCAGTTCACGCGCCTCTATGGCGCGGTCAGCGTGTTCAACATCGACTTGGGAGCTGACTGAGACGTACTCGCCGGCGGCCATGGCCATCGCTCCGGCCGCAATCCCGGCCGCGCCGGCGGTTAGCACAGTGGCCGCGGTGGCGCCGCTGGCGGCGACTCCGACCATTAGGCTGGCGGTGGAGACGAGTCCGTCGTTGGCGCCCAGGACAGCGGCTCGTAACCAGCCGGCGTGTTCGCCGCGGTGGCCTTCGGAGTGAGGATCGACCGTTTCGAAGAAATGCATCGTGTCGCCTCGCTGCTGGGCATTGGTGAATTCGTCGTGAATGTGCTCTTGAAGTGCTGTGCGAAATTTGCTCCCCGCGGCTTGATGGTCGCTCATACGGGGCATGTTATGGCAGCTCGGTGAGGATTTCCACCAAGGTAAGACTTACTCAGCATACCTTTGCCTAACCGAGGCTAGGTAATGCTCATTTCGGCCAGCCTAAGCTAAATAAACCAAGGCCAAATTGAAAATATCAGTACAGGCGTAATTGCCAGCACACGATTCCTGCGTATAGAGAGAACCACTTCGCGTTCATAGCGCAGAGCTTTTGCCCTTCGGTCATGAGGTCGCCGACGTTTCCCGGGGTCGTAGTGCGCTGAAGGGTGACGAGCAAGTCAGATCCATTGCGACACACCGCCTGTTAGGTCGCGTTGGCTGGGTCTCACACACTGAGCTCGCCGACCTCGGCAATGCGCTCAGGCTCCATCTGGCTCTGCGGGTGTAAAAGACATTGGCCTCCTGATGAGCGCGGCACCGCCTGCGGGGGCCGACGGCGATAGGGCGCTGCCAGAAAACACATGGGTGGTATGCGCTTCGCCCCACGATCGCCCCTCGGCCGTCTCAATCGCGGCTTCCCCCACCAAACAGCTTGTGCTGCGGGCTTTGCGAACATCCGAGAAACCGATGTCGGCGGCGGAGGTCTCTGCGACTATCGGGATATCGAACGACACCACCTTGGCGGCAGTTGCCTTGGAGGGCCACCAGTTCCACCGACCGATTATCGCAGCCATGGCCGGCACCGTGACGGTGCGCACCACGAAGGTGTCGATTAACAGGCCCATGCCGATGATGAACCCGGTCTGCACCATTGCCGAGAGGCTGCCGAACAACAGGCCGAGCATCGAGGCGGCGAAGATTATGCCGGCCGAGGTGATGACACCACCCGTCGAACGGACGGCACGAATGATGCCGGAGCGGATGCCGGAGCCTGACTCTTCACGAATTCGTGTGATCAACAGTAGGTTGTAGTCCGCCCCGACGGCGACCAGCACGATGAATGCCGTGGCCTGCACGTTCCAACAGATCGCCTGATGGAGCACGAACTGGAAGAAAACGACTCCCAGGCCCACCGCCGACAGATACGAGATCACCACGGAGGCAATGAGGTACAGCGGCGCCACGATCGCCCGGAGCAAGACGACGAGGATGAGGAACACAACCAGAAGCGTCATGATGACGATCAGCCGGAAGTCGTCGTTGTAGTAGCTGCGCAGCGCGCTGTACATCGCCGTGCTGCCGATTACCGATATCGACGCGTCCGAGAGTGCGGTGTTGGGCTGCGCGCCGCGCGCCGTATCGAGAATCGATGCCACCTGGTCCATCGCGGCCGTGCTGAACGGGTCGAATTTCGTTTCGACGAAAAAGCGCACCGAATGCCCGTTGGGCGAGATGAACATCTTCGCGGCGTTCTTGAATTCGTCCGAGGTGAGCACCGTGGGCGGGATGTACATGCCCCCCATGGAGGGTTGTGATGCGTCACGTTTCATCGACAGCAGCAGATCGGACGCCTGGTTCATGCCGCCACCCAGCTTCTTGGTCTGATCGACAAGTGCCCGGACGCCCTCGCTCAGCCGCTGGCTGCCGTCGGCCAGCGCGTTGGCGCCTTGCTGCAGTTGGTCAATCCTCTGCGGCGCACCGGCAGGACTATTGATGCCGGCTGCTCGCAGACTGCCGCCTGCCGTTGCCAACAGGGTGCTCAGACGCTGCACTGTCGACTGCACGTTCTGCGCCGCCGCTCTTTGCGCGGCGTCCAATGTACCGTTGTTTCGCGCCTGGACGAGCTGGTCGAGGTGGAAGCGGCCGGCGCTGCACGCCGGGTCGGCGCTGCATTGCGGACTGTTGTTCAACGCGTCGAGCATCGGGCCCGCCGCGTCGACGACACTGCTGGCCAGTGTCATAGCGGTCCCGTTGCTGTTCGCCAGTCCGCGGATGGTGTCCAGAAGTTGAGCTGCCGTGGCGAGCTGCTGCTGCACCTGGTTCAGCGTCGCGGTGAGCTCGGCCATGGGCCCGCTGGCGCTCCGGACTTGGTCGCGAACCTGGGCGAGGCTTGCTGCGAGTTTGTCGGCGCCACCGGTCAGTGCGTCGAGGTCGTTGGTTCTGTCACTGATCTGCGTCGAGACGTTCTGCAGGTTGGTGCCGACCTCTCCGGCTTGAAAGCTGAGCTGGGCCTGAGCGAGCGGCTGGCCGGTCGGTCGCGTAATGCCGCGCACCGCGGCGATGTTGGGCAGCTGAGCCACGCGCTGCGCCATTTGCTCCAGGTCGGCCAGGCCCTGTGGTGTCCGCAGGTCGTGCGGCGAGCGCACGTAGATGTATTGCGGCAGCAGCGCACTCGTCGAAAAGTGGTTTTCCATCGCGGAGAAGCCGACGTTGCTCTCCGCCGATTGTGGTAATTGCAGGCGGTCGTTGAAGGTGGGGTTCAGGAAAACCGCGCAGCAGACCAGCGCGATCAACACCGCGAGACTCACCAGCAGATGCACTTTGGGCCGGCGAACAATCTGAACGGCTGACCGCCGCCAGAGCCGGCCGGTGAGCGCCGGTCGCGGCTTCACCCATCCGCGCCGACCTGCCAGCACGAGCATGGCGGGCAATAGCGTGACGGCGGCAAGGAACGCGATCCCGATCGAAATCGCAAGCGCCGGGCCCACACTCGTGAACGCGGGTAGGCGGGTGAAGACCATGCCAAAGAAGGTGACGGCGACGGTGGCCGCCGACGCCGCGATGACCTTACCGATGGAGCTCAGTGCCTGCTGCACAGCCAGGTCGGAGTCCGCCCCGGACTGGATGTACTCGTGGTACCGGCTGATCAAGAAGACGGCGTAGTCGGTGCCGGCGCCGACGATCATCGCCGTCATCAACGCGAGCGTCATCGCGGACACCCCGAGTCCGAGCTGAGCCAGCGCGGACACCACACCCTGGGCCGACCCCACCGAAATTCCAATGGTGATCAAAGGCAGCAGCACCGTCACGAGTCGCCGGTAGATCACCAGCAGGATGATCAACACCAATAATGCGGTGGCAATCTCGATCAGGTGCATGTCACGGGCGCTGACGATCGACAGGTCGCCGACCATGGCCGCCTGTCCGGTCACGTCCGCGGTCAACGAGGAGCCCGCGGTTGAGCGTTTGGCGATTTCGGTGACCCGCTGGTAAGCCTGCGAGGATTCCGGGGAGCCTGCGGGCGCCCTGAGATTCACCACCAGGTAGAACGCCTTGTTGTCGGCGCTGACCATCAATGGACGCAGTTGGGGTGTGGTCAGGACGTCCTGGACGCCGGTCACCTCTTTGGTGTCGCTGCGTAATGTGGCGGCCAGCTTGCGATAGGCATCGTCATCTGCAGGCTGCAGACCCCGGTTGTCGGTGAGTACGACAATGAGGACGTTCTGCGCGGATTCGCTGAAGTCCTTGGCCATCTGCTCGGCGGCCGCCATGGCTTTGGGCGGCAGCGGCTGCACAGTCTGGCTTTCCACCACCTTCGTCAACGGGGGGAAGGCCACGGCCAGCACGCCGACCACGACGATCCAGGCTGCGATCGTCAGCCACGGTGCGCGCACCACGAAGCGACCCAACACCGAAAACGCATCGATGCTAGTCGAGGTCCCGGAGGCGCCGGACTGGTTAGCCACGGTGAACCCTTCTTTCGTGTGGTCAAGCGGGGGGCGGGAGCGGGGTCACCCGCTCGTCGTGGATGGGACGCTTACTGCGCGCCGCCCACTGGTGTAGGGCGTCGCCAGCCCGTAGTGCCGGTGAGCGAGAAGTCGTTCAGTGTCTTCGAAAGGTCTTGTCGCAAGTCGTCATTCGAGCTGTCTGGCTGGTAGGCAAGGACGGAGACGAAGACCTGTCCGCGGGCTCTCCCCGAGAGCAACGCCAGCACTCCGCCAGCGCGGTGCATCGTCGCTTTGGTGATGCCCGGGTAGAGCGACTTCATGGCGAAGTAGTCGGCGTCGGTGCCGTCTGGCCGGTTGGTGGCCGGGTTGACCGCACCGAGGTTGGATGAGACGACGCTGGTCGCACTGCCCGCGGCCACGCTGACCATTCGCCGGAACAGCCGCTTGGGCAACAGGGGAATGAGGGGCAGCAATGCCCACCGTTCGTCGGGCACCTCCCGGTGGCGGATCAGCGCTTGCTTGATTGCGGCCCGCATCTCGCGCAGGTCCGTCGTCGCCGGTGCAGGGTCGACCGTGACGTCGACATTCGTGACGGCGTTGGCGCGGGTATCGTCGGCGGTGCGGTCGTTGACGGGCATCGACAAGGCGACCGAGCCGTCTGCGGTGACCCGCCCCACTCGCTGGGCCAGGCGGGCCGCCAATCCCGCAAGCAGCGTGTTGCTGGTTCCCCAGAGCGCGTCTGCGCGGGCGTCCCACTCGTCGGCATCGACAAAGATCGTTGCCGTTGGGATAGTGATGAATTCGGCCGCTCCGGCAAGCGGCGCCGCTGGCGCGGTAGGTAGCGGGGTGGCTGATCCGGCACGGCCGCGGTTGCGCCCGGCGAATCGTGCTGCGGCGACGACGGCGCGGCCGATACCGGGGATGTCGCGCGCGGTTTGGCGGGCGTCCTCGCGCAGCGCACGCCACCGCCGGCGTGACCCGGCAGCAGGCCAGCTGATCGCGTTGTCGTAGCCGCACGCCGCTTCCACCACCGCCAAGCACCCCCCGAGGCCGTCGGCGAGGCAATGTGAGACGACCAAGCTCACCCCCGCGCCACCATCGGTGAACGGGAGCACCGCAAGGTGCCATCCGGGTCCGTGCTCGGCATCCAGGGGAATGGCGGCCTGCTCGTTCAGCCAGGCGTCGAATTCTTCACGCGGCCGAGGCGTCGCGACGATCTCGTGGTCGGACGGAGCGCTGGGCGAGACCCAGCGATGGCGGCCGAACGGCAATGGTGACCGTTCGATGCGGCGGGATAAGCGCCCCCACTGAAGGTGGTGATGGAACTGCCGCAGGGCGTCGATGTCGATTGCGCGGTCGTACACCCAGACACACTGCCCCAGGCAGGTTGCGCCGGTGGCTCGCTCGCCGAGAAATACGGTCTGGTCGACCAGATCGAGTAGGTTGCTCATCTTCGTAAGGTCGCTTTCGTCACTTGCCTGCCGCACGCAAAACGAACGGGTGGAGTGAATTCGCATGGTCTGCAACCGCATCCACCCAGTCCGAGGTGCCTTTGGCGACGCACGTGAACGCGTGGATCAATGCCGCGATGTAACGGTGCACCGACTCACGCGCGACGGGGTTGTCCGGAAAGGAGATGGTCACGGTGGTTTTTGAGGCGTGCCGGTTGACCCACATGTTGATCCCGCCGTGCGACAGACAATCGCCGTAGGCGCCGAAGTTCGTCTCTTCCCACAGTGTGGCGAGGGGTATCTTGCGAAAGTCGAGGAACGACACCATCATTGCCGGACGCGTGGGCAGCTTGATCCCCAGCTGATCCGGTGCCGCCAGCTCCAGGACCCGTTCAAACGGCACGCCGGCAAGATGCTTAGTGGCGTCGAACGACTTCTGCGCCGCCCGGGCCACCTCGGGAAACGAGCCGGTGCCGGTCGGCACGGTGACCGGAATCACGCTGGCGAACCAACCCACACTCATCGTGTCGATGCCCGGCGTCCGCGTGTCGTAGGGCGTGAATCCGTGGTAGGTCTCGGTGCCCGTGAGTTCGTGCTCGGCCAGAGCTGCGCACGCCAGGACTCCCCCGCTGAACCGAGCGCCGGCCTCACGGCAGACGGTGTCGAAAGACTCCGTCTGGGCCGCGTCCAACAAGTCGACCGTCAGGAAGTCGCCGTTGTTGTCGGCCCACGTGTCGCCGAGCGACAGCGGGAAGCTCGGCCAGTCGCCCTCGGTGTCATGAGCGAACTCGATCCAGTCCTTGATCTGTGGGGACGACAGGGTCAAGCTCGCCACCTCCTGGCGCTGCCGCACGGTGTAGTCGCAATAGCTCCCAACCTGCGGAAGCGTGGTAGGGGTCGCCTGCCGCAGGTTCTGGTACATCAGGTGGATGTCGAGGAAGATCAGTCCGGCGGACATGCCGTCGATGTGGAGATGGTCGACACTGGCGTAGACCGTGAAATGGTCAGTGTGCTGGACAATGCCGAATGTGAAGCAATCCCACTCGAGTGTTTCCGGCGTCGTCGTCATCGCGTGTATGCGTATTTGTTCGGCGCTCATATTTCCGAACTCGACAGGAACGAAATCGATGACTTCTGGGTTGTCGATCGTGCGACGGACAATGTCGTCGTTCTCGAATTCGAACCAGTTGTGGTAGGTATCGTGACGACGGACATGCGCGTGGATCGCTGCCGTCATTGCCGGAATGTCACACACACCGGAAAGGTCCCACGCCACGATCATCAGGCGGGGCAGCTGCCTGCCCATCGCCTTGGCGTAGTAAGCGAGCCGAGCGTGTTGAGCCTGCTGATAACTCGCAGCTAGATCGCTGCGTCGCGCAGTACGAGCCGCTTCACGTGCCGCGGGTGAGGCCGTCCACGTGGTAACGGGACCTTGGGGCGGTTGCCATCCGTTGATGTTGCCCAGTGCTACCAATTTTCTCAATCCTTGTCTGTGCGATTCCGCCGCTTTCTTCCGCGGCGCGGGAGTGGCTGAATGGTTGTTCGCGAATGACTTTCGCGATTGCGTGAATTTCCTTTAGGCGTTGTTCGCTTCAGTGAAGCCAGTCATTTTCGGGTAGCGCGACAGCGGTAGCACAAGGCTGCGATTGTCGACTGCCGCCGTTTGGGCGAGCGCATGAACCCCGGCCCGGCGAACTCGGTGAGCTCGCGTGCCACTTCGTCCTGGTTGTGGCGGTGCGGTGTGAACGCCACCGCAGTGCCGGCGATGCGCGGGGCACCGCGGGCATGACGAGCAGCCTGGTTGGCGAATGTGAAATACGTTGTTGCGGTCATGCCTATGCCAACGCCTAGTGCCCCGTCGACAGTTCACCCGTGGCAACACTCACAGCGAGACGTCTAGTAATTACCTTTGTACCAACGACGGGGAGGAAACTGGAGCAATGACCCCAAGTCGAGCGCGCGGTCGACCGCGCAGCGAGGAACACCGCCATGCCGTGCTGAAAGCCACCATGGAACTAATGCTGGAGGATGACCTGCGCAGGGCGTCGGTCGACCGGATCTCCGCACGCAGCGGGGTCAGCAAGGCGACCATCTACAAATGGTGGCCGAACAGAACCGCGGTGGCTATCGACGCGTTCCTGCACCAAATGATGGCCGACGCGGCCGTGCCCGACACCGGATCGGCGGCCGAAGACTTCCGCCTGAC
>DASZKQ010000421.1:0-20463 GCA_035552835.1 Mycobacterium sp.
GCCGTGACCGGTCGGCACCGGGCCCTGCTTACGCAGGGCCTTTTTGCTGATGGTGTGGTGTTTCCACCGCTGAATCCGGAATGGGCCAGGTGGCGGTGGCGGTAGGAAGACATTCAACCCAGGAGGCCCCATCAGCACTGAGACCCGCGTCAACGAACGCATCCGCGTACCTGAAGTCCGATTGATCGGCCCAGGAGGGGAGCAGGTAGGCATCGTGCGTATCGAAGATGCCCTCCGCGTCGCCGCGGATGCCGATCTCGACCTTGTCGAGGTTGCGCCAAACGCCAGGCCACCGGTCTGCAAGATCATGGACTACGGCAAGTTCAAGTATGAGGCGGCGCAAAAGGCGCGCGAGTCTCGCAAGAACCAGCAGCAGACCGTCGTCAAAGAACAGAAACTGCGACCCAAGATCGACGATCACGACTACGAAACCAAAAAGGGCCACGTGATCCGGTTCCTGGAGGCGGGATCGAAAGTCAAGGTGACCATCATGTTCCGTGGACGTGAGCAGTCGCGGCCCGAGCTGGGCTACCGGCTGCTGCAGCGCCTGGGCTCCGACGTCGCCGACTACGGATTCGTCGAGACGTCGGCCAAGCAGGACGGACGCAACATGACGATGGTGTTAGCACCCCACCGCGGCGCAAAGACTCGTGCCCGTGCGGCCGAACAGGCCGGTGGCCCCACGCCCCAGCCCGCACCGAACAGCGATACCGAACCATCGCCGAATTGATACAGCAGAACTGAGGACACATGCCCAAGACCAAGACCCACAGTGGTGCGTCGAAGCGATTCCGCCGCACCGGCACCGGGAAGATCGTGCGCCAGAAGGCCAATCGCAGGCACCTGCTCGAGCACAAGGCGAGCACCCGAATGCGACGGCTGGAGGGGCGTACCGCCGTGTCTGCCAATGACACCAAGCGGGTCAACAAGTTGCTTAACGGCTGACCAGCGTCCATAACCAAGGCAGCGGCGTAACCCCCGTTACGTCCAGACGACGATAGGAACACTCATGGCACGCGTAAAGCGGGCAGTCAACGCCCAGAAGAAGCGGCGCACCATTCTGAAGGCCTCGAAGGGCTATCGCGGCCAGCGGTCCCGCCTCTACCGCAAAGCCAAAGAGCAGCAACTGCATTCACTGAACTACGCCTACCGCGACCGCCGTGCGCGCAAGGGCGAGTTCCGCAAGCTGTGGATCTCCCGGATCAACGCGGCGGCCCGCGCCAATGACATCACCTACAACCGGCTGATCCAGGGCCTGAAGGCCGCCGGTGTCGAGGTCGACCGCAAGAACCTCGCCGAGATCGCAATCAGTGACCCGTCGGCGTTCACCGCGCTCGTCGGCGTCGCCCGCGCCGCACTGCCCGACGACGTCAACGCGCCCTCCGGAGAGGCTGCCTAACCCGGTCCGGCGGTTGACGATTTAGCGCCCGGTGCTCACCGAACGATCCGCCCGGGTGGCCGCTGCGGTCAAACTTCACCGGCAGATCGCACGGCGCCGAGCGCAGCGCTTCCTGGTGGAAGGCGCGCATCTGGTGGAGGCTGCATCTGGGCGCGGATTGATCCGCGAAGTTTTCGTCACCGAGGCGGCCGCGCAGCGCTACGCCGCTCTGCTCGACCGGCAAGACGCCGCGGTCAACCTCGTCACTGAGCGCGCCGCAAAAGCCTTGTCGGACACGGTGACTCCGGCCGGCTTGGTGGCGGTCTGCGACCTGCCCAGGCTCGGCTTAGCTGATGTGCTCGCCGGCGAGCCGCGGCTCGTCGCAGTGGGAGTGGAGATCGGCGAGCCAGGCAACGCGGGCACCTTGATTCGCATCGCCGACGCGATGGGCGCCGCAGCGGTGGTCTTCGGTGGGTACAGCGTCGACCCGTACAACGGTAAATGCCTGCGCGCGTCGGCGGGCAGCATCTTCGCCATTCCAGTCGTCGTCGCGCCGGATGTCGGTGCGGCTGTCAGCACGTTGCAGGCCAACGGGTTGCGGGTACTGGCCACCACGGTGGACGGTGAGTTGTCTCTCGACGATGTTGAGCTTGCCGGACCGACGGCGTGGCTGTTCGGAGCCGAGTCGCACGGCTTGTCACCTCAGCTGGCCCAGCAAGCCGACATCCGGGTGGCCATTCCGATGTCCGGGGGTGCGCAAAGCCTCAATGTGGCTGTCGCGGCGGCGATTTGCCTCTACCAGAGCGCACGAGCCCAGCGGGCCAGCCGTGATCGTTAGGCGGCTTTGCCGCGACCCCGCGCCGGCCGCAGCCCGGCCAGCGAAAAAGTGGTGTGCACAAGCGATCCGGCACGCTCGACGATTCTTCTGGAGAGCGGGCTGTGGGGCGGGAAGTAGTGCATCGGCAGCCCGCGGCGGTCCCGCGGCGGCGCTGTAAAGCCTGGTGCCTCGACCAGCGGGGCATCGATGGCGGCCCGGCCCGCCGCCCGTCGGTAGGCGGCCAGCGCACGCGGATGCAACCGGATCTCGTCGGGCACCGCCAGAAACGCCAGCTCGACGATTTTTCCGAACAGCCGCAGCACCACTTCGTCGCCTGGTGTCCAACGCATTCCGGCCTTCTCGCGAACAGACGGCTCGAACAGTCCGGCCGCAATCCAGCGTTGCCCCGTGACGAGCGGCTTGAACAGCTGGTCCCACAGCGGGGTGGGCATCAGGACGAATTTCGGTTTGGGAATCCGTATTTGGAAGATGTCCAGGGTGGCCTGATTGATCTCCAGCTCATCGCGGCAGACCCGTCGCCAGTACTCCTGGAAGTCCTCCCACGACTTGGGCACCGGCCGCATGCTCATTCCATACATCCGGTACCACTGCACATGCTCATCGAACAGCTGGCGCTTCTCGGCTTCGGTCAACCCGCCGCAGAAATACTCGGCCACCTTGATCACCAGCATGAAAAACGTTGCGTGCGCCCAGTAGAACGTCTCCGGGTTCAGCGCGTGGTAGCGGCGGCCGGTCGCATCGACCCCCTTGATGGAGTGGTGATACTGCTTGATCTGCTCGCCGGTCTGGGCGGCGCGATTGCCGTCGTAGACGACGCCCATGATCGGATATACCGACCGTGCCACCCGTTGCAGCGGTTCACGCAACAGGATTGAGTGCTCCTCGACACCGGCGCCCAATTCCGGATACATGTTCTGGATCGCGCCGATCCACACGCCCATCATCCCGGTGCGCAGGTCGCCGAAGTACTTCCAGGTGAGCGAGTCCGGCCCCAGCGGAGCGGCCGCGGGTTTGTCGTCACGCTGCTCGATCGTCTCGCGCTGAGCGGACGTCACCGATGACAACGGCGTGATCGGCGTCATGGTCATCACCGGCCTCCTGGTCCTGATGGGCGGTGATTCCACGATAATGGTGACAACACATGTTGTCTATCATCTCGACGCGCGCGGCGGCACGCCGTTATCCACTCTCGGCCCCAGCGTCGCAGGCGCGTGATCAGGCGGTTTGCCGCGAATAGTGGTGTACACCACGACGGCGGTCGTTGCCGGTCCGTCCCGACACCCCCTACCCTGGGCGATGTGGAACTCGGGCCCTACCCGGCGTCCGGCGAGCCCGAGCAAACGGCAACCACGCCGGATTCGCCTAGTTCGCGACAGCAATCCTCTGTGTCACTACAGCGGGCAGCGGAGTGGCTGCGCAGCAGGAACCAGAACGCAGCCGTCATTGAGATGATCCGTCGAGCTCGTCGCGTATTGCCCGGCGATCCGGAATTCGGCGATCCGCTGTCAACAGCGGGCGACGGCGGGCCGCGGGCCGCGGCGCGGGCCGCGGGTCGGCTGCTAGGTGAGCGCGGCGGCGCGTCTCGGGAGTTCGGTCTCGGTGCACTGCAGGTGTGGCAGGCGTTGACCGAAGCTGTCGCCAAGCACCCGGCAAACCCCGAGGTGACGTTGGTTTTCACCGATTTGGTGGGTTTCTCGACGTGGTCGTTGCAAGCCGGTGACGACGCGACGCTCAAGCTTTTGCGGCGGGTGGCAGCGGCGGTGGAACCGCCGCTGCTGGATGCCGGCGGGCACATCGTCAAGCGGATGGGCGACGGCATCATGGCGGTGTTCGCCGACCCGCTGGTCGCCGTCGGCGCGGTGCTTGCCGCCAAGCGGGCATTGAAGTCGGTCGACGTCGACGGCTACCAGCCGCGGATGCGGGTTGGTATTCACACCGGGCGCCCGCAGCGCCTGGCCTCCGACTGGCTCGGCGTCGACGTCAACGTCGCCGCCCGGGTCATGGAGCGCGCCACCAGGGGAGGAGTGATGGTGTCGGGCGCCACACTCGACGAGCTTTCGCAGGCGGATTTGGAGGCATTGGGCGTCACTGCCAGACGGGTACACCGACCGGTATTCGCAGGTAAAACCCCTGGGCTGCCAGCCGATTTGGCCATCTATCGGCTCAAGGCTGCCGCCGAAACTGTCAGGGATTTGCCAGGTTCGGATGCTGCGGACGACGAAGATTCGCAGGCATAGTAGATAGCGATGATTTTCGGCTTATTGTCGCGGCTGGCGCGCGTCCGCATCACGCTGGGCTACGCGTTCGTCTTGATGTCTGTCAGCGTCGCACTCGTGGTTCTCGGCCCGCGGGTGCGCCAGCACGTGATTGGGCTGACCAGCACCAACCTGCACAACCTGGCGCACGGGCATCTGGCGACCCTGTTCGGTAGCGCATTCATCACCGATTCCGGGCCGATGTGGTTTTGGCTACCCGGCTTGGTTTGCCTGCTCGCCCTTGCCGAGCTGCTCTGGCGCAGCGGACGGGTGGCCTTGGTGTTTGTCACCGGCCACGTCGGTGCGACGCTGCTGGTCGCCGCGGGGCTGACTGCGGCGATCGAATTCGGCTGGTTGCCGCTGTCGATCTCACGAGCCAGTGATGTCGGCGTGAGCTACGGCGCCGTGGCGGTGCTGGGCGCGCTGACGGCGGCGGTTCCGCGCCGGTGGCGGCCGGCGTGGATAGGTTGGTGGCTCCCTATCGGCATCGCGTCCGCGGCGTTGGGCGCCGACTTCACCGACGCCGGGCACTCCGTGGCATTGGTGCTGGGCATGCTGGTCTCCACCCGGTTGGCGGGCCCGGCCCAGTGGACCCGGGTGCGGTACGCGTTGCTGGCGGTTGGTGCGAGCTTTGGATTCCTGATGTTGGCGCACGGAGAGTGGACGACGCTGGTCGGAGGCGCCCTCGGCCTTTTGGGCGCTTTGGCGGCTGTGGGGATTGCCCGCTCGCGCGTGGTGCGCCGTCGACTGCCGGTGACCGCGTTGGTGGCTCCGGAGCCGGTACTCAACGGCTGACGCGTTCTCCCTCAACCCAGGCCGTCCGGACGGCGAAAGAGGTTGACGGCTTCCGATCGTCACTGACGGGACCACATATGATCGGCACTTGCGCGTCACGCCGTGCCGCGAATCCCCAGAAGCACAGCAAGGAGAGTGTCGCCGCGTGGGTGACCAACCCGTCGACCTGTCGCTGGAGGCGTTGACCGCAGCGGTCGACGCAGCCCGGCAAGCCTTCGCAACCGCGGCCGACCTCGACGCACTGGCGCGCGCCAAGACCGAGCACCTTGGTGATCGCTCGCCGCTGGCGCTGGCCCGCCAAGCGTTGGCCTCGTTGCCCAAGACCGATCGTGCTGATGCCGGTCGTCTTGTGAACAGCGCCCGCGGTGACGTTCAACGCAGTTACGACGAACGACTGGCCGCGTTGCGCGCGGAGCGGGATGCCGCCGTGTTGATCGCCGAGCGCATCGACGTGACCTTGCCGTCGACCCGCCAGCCGACCGGCGCGCGGCATCCGATCACGATTCTGGCCGAGCACGTTGCCGACACCTTCATAGCGATGGGTTGGGAACTGACCGAGGGGCCGGAAGTCGAGACCGAACAGTTCAACTTCGATGCGCTCAACTTCCAGGCGGACCACCCGGCGCGCAGCGAACAGGACACCTTCTATATCGCTCCGGACGGCTCCCGACAGTTGCTGCGCACCCACACGTCGCCGGTGCAGGTGCGCACTCTGCTCGAGCGTGAGCTCCCGGTCTATATCGTCTCAATCGGTCGCACATTCCGCACCGACGAACTGGACGCCACTCACACGCCGGTATTCCATCAGGTGGAGGGGCTGGCGGTGAATCGCGGTCTGTCGATGGCCCACCTGCGCGGAACGCTCGACTCGTTCGCCCGGGCCGAGTTCGGGCCGCAAGCGCGCACCCGGATTCGTCCGCACTTCTTTCCGTTCACCGAGCCGTCCGCGGAAGTCGACGTGTGGTTCGAGAACAAGAGGGGTGGCGCCGGCTGGGTTGAGTGGGGCGGTTGTGGAATGGTGAACCCGAATGTGTTGCGCGCCGTTGGTATTGACACACAAGTGTATTCCGGCTTTGCATTCGGGATGGGACTGGAACGCACTCTGCAGTTCCGCAACGGCATCCCCGATATGCGTGACATGGTCGAGGGCGACGTCCGGTTCTCGCTGCCGTTCGGGGTGGACGCCTGATGCGCGTCCCCTATAGCTGGTTACGCGATGTCGTCGCAGTCGGCGCCCCGGGCTGGGATGTGCCGCCCGATGATCTCGAACAGACGCTGCTGCGCATCGGGCACGAAGTCGAAGAGGTGATCACGCTCGGCCCGGTCAGCGGACCGCTAACCGTTGGACGGGTCACCGACATTGAAGAACTCACCGAGTTCAAAAAGCCAATTCGCGCCTGCAAAGTCGACGTCGGCGAAGGCGAGCCACGCGAAATCGTCTGCGGTGCCACCAACTTCGTCACCGGCGATCTTGTGGTGGTGGCGCTGCCCGGAACCACGCTGCCCGGTGGCTTCACGATCACCCACCGAAAGACCTATGATCGCAACTCCGACGGCATGATTTGCTCGGCGGCCGAACTCGGTTTGACCACAGACCATTCCGGCATCCTGGTGTTGCCGCCCGGGACCGCTGAGCCCGGCGCGGGCGGTGTCGAAGTGCTGGGCTTGGACGACGTGGTCTTTCACTTGGCCATCACCCCGGATCGGGGTTACTGCATGTCGGTTCGCGGTTTGGCCCGAGAGATTGCCTGCGCCTACGACCTCGACTTCGTCGACCCTGCCGATGTGCCCACGCTACCGCGCGAGGCGGGCGCATGGCCGTTGACAGTGCAGCCGGAGACCGGCGTGCGCCGGTTCGCGTTGCGCCCGGTGACCGGGATCGATCCGACCGCGATGTCGCCGTGGTGGCTGCAGCGCCGGCTGTTGCTCGCGGGTATCCGGCCGATCTCGCCGGCCGTCGACGCGACGAATTACGTGATGCTGGAGTTGGGCCACCCGATGCACGCGCACGATCTCAAACGGATCACCGGCGGCTTCGCGGTGCGGTTCGCCCGGTCCGGCGAAACCGTGGTCACCCTCGACGACATCGAGCGCCGGCTCAACCCGGCCGACGTCCTGATCGTCGATGACGTCGCGACCGCGGCGATCGGCGGAGTGATGGGGTCGGGCAGCACCGAGATGCGCAACGACTCCACCGACGTCCTGCTGGAGGCTGCGGTGTGGGATCCGGCGGCGGTGTCCCGCACCGCACGGCGGCTGCACCTGCCCAGTGAGGCCGCCCGTCGCTATGAGCGCGCGGTGGACCCGGCTATCTCGGTGGCGGCGCTGGATCGCTGCGCCGGATTGCTCGCCGATATCGCCGGCGGCCAGGTGTCTGAAACGCTGACCGACTGGCGCGGCGACCCGCCAGTCGGCGACTCGGTCGCCGATTGGGCCGGGTCGCCGATCCTGATTGCGGCCGACCTGCCGGACCGCACGGCCGGGGTGAGCTATCGGCCAGGCACGACAGCCAGGCGGCTCACGCAGATCGGCGCCGCGGTGACCGGTGACGGCGAAACCCTGACCGTAATTCCGCCCAGCTGGCGGCCTGACCTGCTGCAGCCGGCCGACCTGGTCGAGGAGGTGCTGCGGCTGGAGGGGCTGGAGCTCATCCCGTCGGTGCTGCCGTCGGCACCGGCTGGGCGCGGCCTGTCGGCCAACCAACGGCGCCGTCGCGCGATCGGCAAGTCGCTGGCGCTGTCGGGCTACGTGGAGGTTTTGCCGACGCCGTTTCTCCCGGCCGGCGTTTTCGACGCCTGGGGCCTGCCCGCCGACGACCAACGGCGTCACACCACCCAGGTGCTCAACCCGCTGGAGGCCGACCGGCCGCATTTGGCCACCACGCTGCTACCGGGACTTTTGGAGGCGTTGGCGCGCAACGTGTCCCGCGGCATCGTCGACGTCGCGCTGTACGCCATCGCGCAGGTGGTGCAGCCGACCGAGCAGACCAAGAGCGTCGGGCTCATCCCAGTGGACCGACGTCCCACCGACGAGGAAATCGCTCAGCTCGACGCATCGCTGCCGCGCCAACCGCAGCATGTCGCCGCGGTGTTGACCGGGCTGCGGGAATCGCGCGGCCCCTGGGGCGAGGGCCGCCGCGTGGAAGCGGGCGATGCGTTCGAGGCGGTCCGGATCATCGCCCGTGCCAGCGGAATTGAGGTGGTGCTGCGGGCCGCCCAGTATCTGCCATGGCATCCGGGCCGCTGTGCCGAAGTGCTGGTGGTGCGGGGCCGCGACGTGCACGTCATCGGGCATGCAGGGCAGCTGCACCCCGCGGTGATCGAGCGCTCTGGTCTGCCCAAGGGCACCTGCGCGGTTGAACTGAACCTCGATGCCATGCCCATTGTCGAGGCGTTGCCGGCGCCGCGGGTTTCGCCGTTTCCTGCCGTGTTCCAAGACGTCAGCCTTGTGGTAGACGCCGACGTCGCAGCGCAGACGGTCGAAGACGCGGTCCGCGACGGTGCCGGGGAGCTGCTGGAGGATGTCTGGCTATTCGACGTCTACACCGGCCCGCAGGTCGGGGAGAATCGCAAGTCGCTGACGTTCGCGCTGCGGTTCCGCGCGGCGGATCGCACACTCACCGAAGACGAGGCCAGTGCGGCCCGAGACACGGCGGTGCGGTGCGCCGCCGAGCGGGTTGGCGCGGTGCTGCGCGGCTGAATCCCTCGCGAAAGAATGAATTTGCAAGGTTATGCATAGTCATGCAACGATTGACAGCATGACCCAGGGGATACGCGCGGCAGTGGCCGGCGCCAGCGGCTACGCGGGCGGCGAGATCCTGCGGCTGCTGCTCGGGCACCCGGCCTACCACGACGGGCGGCTGACGATAGGCGCGGTGACCGCCGCCGCCAGCGCGGGCAGCACCCTGGCTGACCACCATCCGCACCTGGTACCGCTGGCTGGGCAGGTACTCGAGCCCACCGAGGTCGACGTATTGGAAGGCCACGATGTGGTTTTTCTTGCGCTTCCACACGGCCACTCGGCCACGTTGGCGCAACAGCTCAGCCCCCAGACGCTGGTGGTGGACTGTGGCGCGGATTTCCGTCTGACCGACCCGAGCGCATGGGAGCGCTTCTACGGCTCCCGGCACGCCGGCAACTGGCCGTACGGACTACCGGAGCTGCCCGGCGGCCGGGAATCGCTGCGCGATGCCCGACGCATCGCGGTACCGGGCTGCTATCCCACCGCCGCGCTGTTGGCGCTTTTCCCCGCGGTGGCCGCCGACCTCATCGACCCCGCCGTCACCGTCGTCGCGGTCAGCGGCACCTCTGGCGCCGGCCGCGCTGCGAAGACCGACCTGCTCGGTTCGGAGGTCATCGGTTCGGCGCGGGCTTACAACATCGCCGGCGCGCACCGGCACACCCCCGAAATCGTCCAAGGGCTGAAGCACGTCACCGACCGGGACGTCACCGTGTCATTCACACCAGTGCTCATCCCGACCTCGCGCGGCATCCTGGCGACCTGCACTGCACGCACCCGGTCACCGCTGTCGCAGCTGCGCGCTGCCTACGAAAAGGCTTACCATGCTGAGCCTTTCGTTCATTTGTTACCCGAAGGGCAGCTGCCGCGCACCGGTGCGGTGATCGGCAGCAACGCCGCGCACATCGCGGTGGCGGTCGACGAGGACGCCGCCACGTTCATCGCCATCGCGGCGATCGACAATCTGGTCAAAGGCACCGGCGGCGCCGCCGTGCAGTCGATGAACCTGGCGCTCGGTTGGCCGGAAACCGAGGGCCTTTCGGTGGTCGGGGTGGCGCCGTGACTCGCGCGGACGCCGCGCGTCTGGTGCGCGCGCAGGGGGTGACGGCCCCGGCTGGTTTCCGCGCCACCGGGATCGCCGCCGGGATCAAGGCGTCGGGTGCGCTCGACCTGGCCCTGGTGTTCAACGAGGGCCCGGACTACGCCGCCGCCGGAGTGTTCACCCGCAATCAGGTCAAAGCGGCACCCGTGCTGTGGACACAGCAGGTGCTTACCACCGGCCGGCTGCGGGCGGTGATCCTGAACTCGGGCGGCGCCAACGCCTGCACGGGTCCGGACGGCTTTGCCGACACTCATGCCACCGCCGAAGCGGTTGCCGCCGCGTTGTCGGACTGGGGCACCGAATCCGGCGCGATCGAAGTCGCGGTGTGCTCCACCGGATTGATCGGCGACCGGCTGCCGATGGACAAGGTGCTGGCCGGGGTCGGTCACGTCGTGCACGAGATGGCCGGGGGACTGGCCGGTGGGGAAGAGGCCGCACGGGCCATCATGACTACCGACACCGTGCCCAAACAGGTTGCGCTGCACCATCCGGATAAGTGGACGATCGGCGGGATGGCCAAGGGCGCCGGGATGCTGGCGCCGTCGCTGGCGACCATGCTGTGCGTGCTTACCACCGACGCAGTCGCGGAGACCAGTGCGCTCGAGGACGCGTTACGCCGGGCCACCGCGCGGACATTCGACCGCCTCGACGTCGACGGCAGTTGCTCGACCAACGACACCGTGCTGCTGCTGGCCTCCGGCGCAAGCGAGATCGCGCCGTCCCAAACCGATCTCGACGACGCCGTGCTGCGCGTCTGCGATGACCTGTGCGCCCAGCTGCAAGCCGACGCCGAAGGCGTCACCAAACGGGTCACCGTGACCGTCACCGGCGCCTCCACCGAGGACGACGCGCTGGTTGCCGCGCGGGTGGTTGCCCGCGACAGCCTGGTCAAGACCGCGCTATTCGGCTCCGATCCGAACTGGGGCCGGGTGCTGGCAGCGGTCGGCATGGCGCCGATCAGCCTAGACCCGGACCGGATCACCGTGTCGTTCAACGGATTTCCGGTGTGCATCAACGGTGTCGGGGCCGCAGGCGCCCGCCAGGTGGACCTGTCAGGTGCGGATATCGACGTCCTCGTCGACCTCAACATGGGCAACGGCCAGGCATCGATCCGCACCACCGACCTGTCGCACGGCTACGTCGAAGAGAACTCGGCCTACTCGTCATGATTACGCCGCCTTCTCCTCATCGCTTCGCTCTGCATCGTCGGCGGCGGTCATGATCACCACCGGCGCAGTGTCCATTCAAGCGAAGGCTCAGGTGCTGGCCGAAGCGCTGCCCTGGCTCAAGCAATTGCACGACAAGATCGTGGTGATCAAATACGGCGGCAACGCGATGATCGACGACACGTTGCGGTGCGCGTTCGCCGCCGACATGGCGTTCCTGCGAAACTGCGGCATCCACCCGGTCGTGGTTCATGGCGGCGGGCCTCAGATCAGCGCCATGTTGCAACGGCTCGGGATACCCGGCGACTTCAAGGGCGGCTTCCGCGTCACCACACCGGAAGTGCTCGATGTAGCGCGGATGGTGTTGTTCGGTCAGGTGGGCCGCGAGTTGGTCAACCTGATCAATGCGCACGGACCTTATGCGGTTGGCATCACCGGCGAGGACGCACATCTCTTCACGGCGGTACGGCGCAGCGTCACGGTCGACGGCGTGCCCACCGACATCGGGCTGGTGGGAAACGTCGAACACGTCAACACCGCGGCGATCCTCGACCTTATTGCAGCGGAACGGATCCCGGTGGTTTCGACGCTGGCACCAGACAGCGACGGCGTTGTGCACAATATCAATGCCGACACCGCAGCGGCGGCGCTGGCCGAATCACTCGGGGCCGAAAAGCTGCTGATGCTCACCGATATCGACGGCCTGTACACCCGCTGGCCCGATCGCGATTCACTGGTGACCGAAATCGACACCGCCACATTGGCGCAGCTGCTGCCCACATTGGAGACCGGCATGATCCCCAAGATCGAGGCATGTCTGCGCGCAGTTGGCGGCGGGGTGCCCAGCGCGCATATCATCGACGGCCGCGTCGAGCACTGCGTGCTGGTCGAATTGTTTACTGACGAAGGCACCGGCACGAAGGTGGTAGGGGCATGAACCACCCAAAAACAAAAACCGCAACGATGCAGCAGCGGTGGTCCGCGGTGATGATGAACAACTACGGTGTCCCGCCGGTCGCGTTGGCCAGCGGCGACGGTGCGGTGGTCACCGACGTGGACGGAAAGTCCTACCTGGACCTGGTCGGCGGCATCGCCGTCAACGTGCTCGGACATCGTCATCCTGCCGTCATCGACGCCGTCACGCGACAAATGTCAACACTGGGGCACACCTCTAATCTGTATGCCGCCGAACCCGGCATCGCGCTGGCCGAAGCGCTGGTCGGCTTGCTCGGCTGCGACGCAGAGACGCGGGTGTTCTTCTGCAACTCCGGCACCGAGGCCAACGAGTTGGGGTTCAAACTCTCCCGCCTGACCGGGCGAACGAAACTGGTTGCAGCTCAAGAAGCGTTCCATGGCCGGACGATGGGATCGCTGGCCCTGACCGGTCAACCGACCAAACAGGCGCCGTTTGCACCGCTGCCCGGCGACGTCACACATGTGCCATATGGCGACACCGACGCCCTGGCCGCTGCGGTCGGTGACGACACCGCCGCGGTGTTCCTGGAGCCGATCATGGGGGAGAGCGGTGTCGTCGTCCCGCCCGATGGCTACCTCGCGGCCGCCCGCGACATCACCGCCGAGCATGGTGCCCTGCTGGTTCTGGACGAGGTGCAGACCGGAATGGGCCGCACCGGTACGTTTTTCGCCCACCAGCATGACGGCATCACTCCCGACGTGGTGACGTTGGCCAAGGGCCTCGGAGGTGGGCTGCCGATCGGGGCATGCCTGGCGGTCGGACCGGCCGCGCAGCTGCTGTCACCCGGTCTGCATGGCAGCACCTTCGGCGGTAATCCAATCTGCGCGGCGGCGGCGCTGGCGGTGCTGCGGGTACTGGCCAGCCAAGACCTGGTGCGACGCGCCGAAGTGCTCGGAAAAACGTTGCGCCAGGGCATCGAATCGCTCGGTCACCCGCTGATCGACCACGTCCGTGGCCGCGGCTTGCTGTGCGGGGTGGTGCTCAGTGCGCCGGCCGCGAAGGACGCCGAGATAGCCTGTCGCGCTGGCGGTTTCCTGGTTAACGCCGTCGCGCCCAACGTCATCCGGTTGGCGCCGCCGTTGATCATCACCGAACACCAGATCGATGCCTTCGTCACCGCGCTGCCGGGCATCCTGGAAGTAGCGGCCGGAGGCGGGAAGGGGGGGTGATGACACGACATTTCCTGCGCGACGACGACCTGTCACCCGATGAACAGGCCGAAGTGCTCGCACTGGCCGTCGAATTGAAAAAGGATCCGTTCAGCCACCGCCCGCTGGAGGGCCCACGCGGCGTGGCCGTCATCTTCGACAAGAACTCCACCCGTACCCGGTTTTCGTTCGAGGTGGGTATCGCCCAGCTCGGCGGGCATGCCGTGGTGGTCGACGGACGCAGCACCCAGCTGGGCCGGGAGGAGACCCTGCAGGACACCGCGAAAGTGTTGTCCCGCTATGTCGATGCCATCGTCTGGCGGACCTACGGGCAAGCCCGTCTGACCGCGATGGCCGAAACCGCGACAGTGCCGATCGTCAACGCGCTCTCCGATAAGTTCCACCCCTGTCAGGTGCTTGCCGATCTGCAGACCGTCGCCGAACGCATCGGATCGCTGCGCGGCTTACGCATGTCGTACTTCGGTGATGGCGCCAACAACATGGCGCACTCGCTGATGCTCGGCGGTGTCACCGCCGGCATCGACGTGACGATCGCCGCTCCCAACGGGTTTGGCCCCGATCCTTCGGTGCTCGCCGCCGCCGAGCGACGCGCCGCGGACACCGGCGCGTCGGTGACGGTCACCGCAGACCCCGCCGCGGCCGCGTCGGCCGTTGACGTGCTGGTGACCGACACCTGGACGTCGATGGGTCAGGAGGACGACGGGCTGGACCGGGTTCGGCCGTTCCGTCCTTTCCAGCTGAACGCCGAGCTGCTTTCTCTGGCTAACTCGGAAGCCATTGTGCTGCATTGTCTTCCGGCGCACCGAGGCCACGAGATCACCGACGAGGTGATCGACGGGCCGCACAGTGCGGTGTGGGACGAGGCCGAGAACCGGCTGCATGCCCAAAAGGCGTTGTTGGTCTGGCTTTTGGAGCGGTCCAAATGACGCCGCGCCGCCGACGATCAACAGAGCAGTGCGATCCGCAACAGTCGAGAGGAGCGGCGCAATGACCCACAGCGGCTCGAGGGCCACACCGGAAGTCACCCGTACTGCCCGGCAGGCCCGCATCGTCGCGGCCCTGTCGTCGGCTGAGGTGCGTAGCCAGAGCGAGCTGGCCGCGCTGCTGGCCGCCGACGGTATCGACGTCACGCAAGCCACCCTGTCGCGGGACCTGGAGGAGCTCGGGGCGGTGAAGCTGCGCGGCGCCGACGGCGGGGTGGGCGTGTATGTGGTACCCGAGGACGGCAGCCCGCTGCGTGGGGTATCCGGCGGTACGGGCCGCCTGTCGCGGCTGCTGAGCGAATTGCTGGTCTCCACCGATGCCAGCGCAAACCTGGCCGTGCTGCGCACCCCGCCCGGCGCGGCCGACTACCTGGCCAGCGCTATCGACCGGGCAGCGCTACCGTACGTCGTCGGAACCATCGCCGGAGACGACACCATTTTCGTGGCGGCCCGCGAGCCGATGACCGGTGCCGAGCTCGCAACCGTGATCCAAGACCTCAAATAACCTGCGAACAAGGAGATCAGTTCATGTCCGAGCGCGTCATCTTGGCGTATTCCGGCGGTTTGGACACCTCGGTGGCGATCAGCTGGATCGGCAAGGAGACCGGCCAGGAGGTTGTCGCCGTCGCGATCGATCTGGGCCAGGGCGGTGAGGACATGGAGGTGGTGCGCCAGCGGGCGCTGGACTGCGGCGCCGTCGAAGCGGTTGTGGTCGACGCCCGCGACGAGTTCGCCGACGGTTACTGTCTGCCCACCATCTTGTCCAACGGTCTCTACATGGATCGCTATCCGCTGGTGTCGGCGATTAGCCGGCCGCTCATTGTCAAACATCTGGTCGCGGCGGCCCGCGAGCACGGCGGAAGCATCGTCGCGCACGGCTGCACCGGTAAAGGCAACGACCAGGTTCGATTTGAAGTCGGATTCGCTTCGCTGGCACCGGATCTGGAGGTGCTCGCGCCAGTCCGTGACTACGCGTGGACCCGGGAAAAGGCCATCGCTTTCGCCGAAGAGAACGCCATCCCGATCAACGTCACCAAACGCTCACCGTTCTCCATCGACCAGAACGTGTGGGGCCGAGCGGTGGAAACTGGCTTCTTGGAGCACCTGTGGAATGCGCCGACCAAGGACATCTACGCCTACACCGAAGATCCCACCGTCAACTGGAACACCCCGGATGAGGTGATCATCGGATTCGAGCGTGGCGTACCGGTGTCGATCGATGGCAGGTCGGTGTCGGTGCTGCAGGCGATCGAGGAACTCAACAGCCGTGGCGGCGCGCAAGGAGTCGGCCGTCTCGACGTGGTCGAAGACCGGCTGGTCGGCATCAAGAGCCGCGAGATCTACGAGGCGCCGGGGGCGATGGTGCTGATTACCGCGCACACCGAACTCGAGCACGTCACGCTCGAGCGCGAGCTGGCGCGGTTCAAGCGTCACACCGACCAACGTTGGGCGGAACTGGTTTACGACGGGTTGTGGTACTCACCGTTGAAGACGGCGCTGCAGGCTTTCGTCGCCAAGACCCAGGAACATGTGTCCGGCGAAATCCGGATGGTGTTGCACGGCGGCCACATTGCTGTCAACGGCCGGCGCAGCGCCGAATCCCTCTACGACTTCAACCTGGCGACCTATGACGAGGGGGACAGTTTCGACCAGTCCGCCGCCAAGGGCTTCGTGTATGTGCATGGGCTGTCGTCGAAAATCGCCGCGCGCCGGGACGTGGCTGCCGATCAAACATGACCACCAACGAAGGATCGCTGTGGGGTGGGAGGTTCGCCGACGGCCCGTCCGATGCGCTGACGGCGTTGAGCAGATCCACCCACTTCGACTGGGTGCTGGCGCCCTACGACATCACCGCGTCCAGGGCGCACACCGTGGTGCTGTTTCAGGCCGGGTTGCTCACCGAACAGCAGCGTGATGGGCTACTGGCCGGGCTGGACAGCCTCGCCGAGGATGTTGGTGACGGCAGCTTTGCCCCGCTGCCCATCGACGAGGACGTGCACGCCGCGCTCGAACGCGGGCTGATCGACCGGGTCGGGCCCGACCTTGGCGGTCGGCTGCGGGCCGGCCGTTCACGAAACGATCAGGTGGCCACCCTGTTTCGGATGTGGCTGCGTGACGCGATACGCCGAGTGGCCGCCGGTGCGCTCGATGTCGTCGGCGCACTGGTCGCCCAGGCCGCCGCTCACCCGAGCGCCATCATGCCCGGCAAGACACACCTGCAGTCCGCGCAGCCGATCCTGCTGGCACACCATCTACTTGCGCACGCCCACCCGCTACTGCGTGACGTCGACCGGATCGTCGACCTGGACAAGCGCACCGCGGTGTCACCCTATGGCTCCGGAGCGTTGGCCGGGTCGTCATTGGGACTTGACCCGGACGCGATCGCCGCACAGCTCGGCTTCGCAACTGCAGCCGACAACTCTGTCGACGCCACTGCAGCAAGGGACTTCGCCGCAGAAGCGGCGTTTGTTTTCGCGATGATCGGCGTCGACCTATCTCGGCTTGCCGAGGACATCATCCTTTGGAGCTCAACCGAATTCGGCTACGTCACCTTGCACGACTCGTGGTCGACCGGCAGCTCGATCATGCCGCAGAAGAAGAACCCCGACATCGCTGAGCTGGCTCGCGGCAAATCCGGTCGGTTGATCGGAAACGTCGCCGGGCTGCTGGCGACGCTGAAGGCGCAGCCGCTGGCCTACAACCGGGACCTGCAAGAGGACAAAGAGCCGGTGTTCGACTCGGTGGCGCAATTGGAGCTGCTGCTGCCCGCGATGGCCGGACTGGTGAGCAGCCTGACGTTCGACACCGAGCGAATGGCGGCGCTGGCCCCGGTCGGTTACACCCTGGCCACGGATATCGCCGAATGGCTGGTGCGCCAAGGTGTCCCGTTCCGTGACGCCCACGAGTCGGCGGGGGCGGCGGTGCGGGTCGCCGAGCAGCGCGGGGTCGGGCTGGACGAGCTAACCGACGACGAGCTGGTTGCCGTCAGCAGCGACTTGACTCCCGAGGTCCGTGAAGTACTCACCATCGAGGGTTCGGTGTCGGCACGCGACGCGCGCGGCGGCACCGCGCCGACCCGGGTCGCCGCGCAGCTCGACACGGTTCGTGCCGCCGCCGAACGACTTCGGCACCAGCTGAGCCGCTGAGCCCTGCGCCAACCTCACTCGACGACTTCGGAAAGTTCCAGCCAACGGTTCTCCAGCCCCGCGACGTCGTCTTCAAGGTCGCGCAACTCCTGGGTGAGCCGGGTGACGCCGACGTGGTCGGATTGGTCATGCTCGGCGAGTTCCTGGTGCTTGGCCCCGATCTGGTCTGCCAGCCGCGCCAGCCTGCGGTCGATTGCGGCGAGCTCCTTCTGGGCGGCGCGCAATTCCGCACCCGACATTGCCTGCGGCTCAGACGTGCTGGACGCCGGCGCCGCTAGCGGCTCTGCGGTCGCTTGCGCGGCGAGCCTCAGGTATTCGTCGACACCACCGGGCAGATGCCGCAGCCGACCATCCAAGATTGCGTATTGCTGGTCGGTGACACGTTCCAGCAGGTAGCGGTCGTGGGAGACGACGATCAACGTGCCCGGCCAGGAGTCGAGTAGGTCTTCGGTGGCGGCCAGCATGTCGGTGTCCACGTCGTTGGTGGGTTCGTCGAGCAGCAGCACGTTGGGCTCCGCCAGCAGCGTGAGCATCAACTGCAGCCGGCGGCGTTGCCCGCCGGAGAGCTCACCGACGCGCGCCGAAAGTTGCTTGCCGGCGAATCCGAGCCGCTCTAACAACTGCGCCGGAGTCATGTCACGGCCGTCGACTTGATAGCCGCTGCGCAGCCGGCCCAGCACGTCGGCGACCCGCTCGCCGGCCAGCGGCGCCAGCTCATCGCCTCGTTGGTCGAGGATTGCTGACTGAACAGTCTTGCCGCGCTTGACTTTTCCGCTGTCGGGTTGCACCGCGCCGGTGATCAGTCCGAGCAGGGTGGACTTTCCGGCGCCGTTAGCGCCGACGATGCCGCTGCGTTCACCGGGGCCGATTCGCCAGTCGACATCGCGCAGCACCGGATGGCCGTCGAACGAGACCGATACGTCAAGCAGGTCTACGACATCCTTGCCCAGCCGTGCGGTGGCAAGTTTCGCCAACTCGACCGTGTTGCGCAGCGGCGGCACGTCGGCGATCAGCTGGTTGGCCGCATCGATTCGGAACTTTGGTTTCGACGTGCGCGCCGGTGGGCCGCGGCGAAGCCAGGCCAGCTCCTTGCGCATCAGGTTCTGCCGCTTGGCCTCGGCGACGGCGGCTCTCCGGTCCCGCTCGACTCGCTGCAACACATAGGCGGCGTAGCCGCCATCGAACGGCTCGACGTTTCCGTCGTGCACCTCCCACGTCGTGGTCGCCACCTCGTCGAGGAACCACCGGTCGTGGGTCACCAGCAGCAGTCCGCCGGTGTTGCGGGCCCAGCGTTGGCGCAAGTGACCGGCCAGCCAGGTGATGCCTTCGATGTCGAGGTGGTTGGTCGGCTCGTCCAGCGCGATGACATCCCAATCGCCGACCAGCAGCGCAGCCAGCTGAACCCGTCGCCGCTGGCCACCGCTGAGCGTGCCGATCGTCGCGTTCCAGGCGAGGTCGGCCACCAGTCCGCCGACCACATCGCGGATGCGCGGATTACCGGCCCACTCGTGCTCGGGCCGGTCACCGACCAGTGTCCATCTCACCGTGCTGCCCGAGTCGAGGATGTCCGCCTGGCTCAGCGCGCAGGCCCGTACGCCGCTGCGTCGGGTCACCCGTCCGGAATCCGGGCGCACCCGACCGGTCAGCAAACCCAGCAAACTGGACTTGCCGTCTCCGTTTCGTCCCACGATGCCGATGCGGTCGCCGTCGCTGACCCCGACGGTCAGCGACTCGAAGACGACCTGAGTCGGATACTCCAGGTGCACCGCCTCGGCCCCCAGCAGGTGTGCCACGGCCCCGAGGCTAGTTGGCGGGACAGACTAGGCTGGCGAACGCACTGGCACCAAAGCTGCAGGCACACCGTTGCAAGTGAGTGATCTTTAGTGGTCACGCGACTTGCACCCCGTCTCGGGGTTGTTCGGCAGCCTTGCGGCTGCGTCCCTTCCGCGCTTCAGGGCCACCAGCCCGGCCAGGCCGGGTCTTACGGTCGGCTCCACGCTTGACGGCGGCCCCAACTGGGCCGACGACGCTAGATGTTTCCTCGTAGCGTGCGAGGTTCACGGCGGCGTTGTCATCACGCTGGTGTGTGACCGAACAGCCGTCGCATTGCCATTTTTCGTCCCACCCGGTGTCTTGCACATGCCCGCAGTCGTGGCAGGTTTTCGATGACGGGAACCAGCGGTCGGCGACCACTAGTTGCGACCCGTACCAGCCCGTCTTATAGGCGAGATGCCGCCGCGGTGCGCCCAGGGCGGCGTCGGAGAGGCCCCGCCTACGTGCGCGGGCACCCGGCAGGCCCTTTTGCCGCAGCATCCCCGCCGCGTCCAGGCCTTCGACAACGATGTGGCCGTGGGTTTTAGCCAAACGCGTTGTCAGACAGTGGAGGTGGTGGGTACGGACATCGTTGACCCGGCGATGCAGCCGGGACATCTCGGTGGTGCGCTCACGGTAGCGCCGTGAGCCTTGCGTGCAGCGCGAACGTGCGCGGCTGGCGTGCCGCAGCTCTTTGAGTGCCGCGTCGAGGGGCCGTGGATTCGGCACTTGTTCGAGCACTGTGCCGTCCTCGTTGGCGACTGTGGCGAGGCGCCGCACCCCGACATCAACGCCAACCCGTGAACCGGGGTGCGCCACCTTCGGTGGCTGCGGGCGCTGCATGAGGACCCGCACACTCGCGTCGAGCCGGGTGCCGTTACGGCGCACCGTGATCGCCAGCACCCGCGCCCGGCCTTTCGCGATGAGCCGCTCAATCCGGCGCGTGTTCTCGTGCGTACGGACGGTCCCGATGACCGGAAGCGTGAGGTGCCGGCGATCAGGTTCGATGCGCATCGCTCCGGTCGTGAACGACACGCGGTCCTGGTCGCGTCCCTTCTTCTTGAAGCGCGGGAAACCCACCCGCTTGCCAGCACGCTTGCCAGCA
>DASZKQ010000422.1:0-5800 GCA_035552835.1 Mycobacterium sp.
CCACGCCTGGTTGACGTGCTCAGGCCGGGTGCGGTGGTCACCCCGCTGCTGCTGGCAGATGCCTACCATGCTCGCACCGACGTCCCCCGACAGATCGCGGGTTCCGGTGTGGCTGTGCGACAGGCCGACGTGCTCGGCGAGGACGATCGGCTGGTGTCCGTGCTGCACGAGCGGCTTGCCGAGTTGGGAGTCAGCACACTCGACCCGAAGTTGGGCGTGCTGGTGGTGGCGATCGGCTCGACGCATACCGCGGCTAATGAGCGCACCGCTCGCGTCGCGAACATGCTGAGGGCAGGAACCCGGTGGGCCGGCGCGACAACCGCTTTCGCAACCGGATCCGGCCCCTCGATGGCGGAGGCCGCCGAGGGACTCCGGCGCCGCGGCGCGCGCCGCATGGTGATCGCACCGTGGTTCTTGGCGCCTGGGCGCGTAACTGATCGGGTAGCCAGATGCGCTGAAGCGGAAGGTATCCCGATGGCAGCGCCACTAGGCGCACATCGGCTGGTGGTCGAGACGGTACTGGATCGCTTCGATGAGACGGTCGCCGAGCGAATGGCCGCCTAACCGATCACGGCGACGGCGTATCCCCCGATGCTGATTGAGCCGACGTCAGCGTGCCGTAGGCCTCGTCGGCCCCAGCATCACTACGCGCCGCTGCTCCTTCGGCGATCGACGGTACCCGGGTGGCGTGCACGTACACGGTGTCCCCCTCGCGCAGGCCCAGTGCCTCGGCGTCGCCCCGGGTGATCTGAGCGGTGAACGGCCGGCCGGTGGCGGCATTGGTCAACTCCACTCGCACCTCAAAGCCGAGCATCACCAGACGGTTGATGGTGGCGCGGACGACGCCGGTGGCCTCGGCGGTGCCATCGCCGGCGGCGATCTTCATGTCGGGTCTGCGGCCGACCCGGATGTCATGCGGACGAACCAGGATGCCGTTCAGCATTGACACCGCGCCGAGAAAGGACATCACAAAAGCGTTCGCAGGAGTGTCGTAGACGGCCCTCGGGGATCCCACCTGCTCGATCCGACCGTCTCTGAGCACGGCGATGCGATCGGCCACATCGAGCGCCTCAGCCTGGTCGTGAGTGACCAGCACCGTGGTGACATGCACTTCGTCGTGTAGCCGGCGTAGCCAGGCCCGTAGATCCTCGCGGACCTTGGCGTCCAGCGCACCGAACGGTTCGTCAAGCAGCAGCACCTGCGGGTCGACCGCTAGCGCGCGCGCCAGCGCCATGCGTTGGCGCTGACCACCGGAGAGCTGGTTGGGGTAGCGGCCTTGGAAACCGCTGAGCCCCACGATTTTTAGCAGATCGTCAACTTTGTCGGTGATTTCGGCCTTGGGGCGCCGGCGGATCTTCAACCCGAAGGCGACGTTGTCCCGGACGGTCATGTGCTTGAACGCCGCGTAATGCTGAAACACGAAGCCGATGTCGCGCCGCTGCGGCGGTACCCGGGTGACGTCGCGGCCGTTGATCGTGATGTTCCCGGTGTCCGGCCGATCGAGCCCGGCGATCGCGCGCAACAAAGTCGACTTGCCTGAGCCGCTGGGCCCCAGCAATGCCGTCAGTGAACCGGCGGGCACCTCGAAGTCGACATTGTCCAATGCGACGAAATCACCGTAGCGTTTGTTGGCGCCGCGCACGACGATCGCGTTAGTCATAAGCGCCACTCCTCATCGCTTCGCTCCTCATCAGGCCTGCTTAGTGGCACGTTTACGCTGAGCATCGAGAATCACCTGGACGACGAGAACCACCACGGAGACCGCCATCAGCAGTGTCGACAGAGCGTAGGCGCCGTACTCGGCGCCCCGGTTGTAGCGGTCGGATACTAGCAGTGTCAACGTCTGGGACTTTCCCGGCAGGTTCGACGACACCATGAGGACCGCGCCGTACTCACCGAGCGTGCGCGCGATGGTCAACACGATCCCGTAGGTGAGACCCCAGCGGATCGACGGCAGCGTGATCCGCCAAAATGTCTGCCACCAACCGGAACCCAGCGTCGCGGCCGCCTGCTCCTGATCGGTGCCCAATTCGTGCAACACCGGCTCGACTTCGCGCACCACGAATGGCAGCGTGGCGAAGACGCTGGCAAGCACGATGCCGGGCAACCCGAAGATGATCTTGAAGCCGAAGTCCTTCTCGACGAAGCCCAGCAGCCCGGCCGATCCCCACAGTACGATCAGCGCCGCGCCGACAACGACCGGCGAGACCGCGAACGGCAGGTCGATGATCGCCTGCAGCGCCCCTTTGCCGCGGAACCGGTTGCGCGCCAGCATCAGTGCGGTCGGGATCCCGAAGATCACATTGAGCGGCACCACGATCGCCACCACCAGCAGCGACAAATTCAGTGCCGACACCGCCGCCGGTGTGCTGACCCAGGCGAAGAATTGGCCGAAGCCGGGCGCGAAGGTCCGCCACAAGATCAGCCCAACGGGGACAACGAGCAGCACCAATACATAAGCCAGGGCAAGAAAGCGGATGAGGTAGCGAACCGGGGTCGATATCGTCATGCTGCCAACTCCTCGCGTTTAGCCGCGCGCGACCCGAGGATCCGCAGAACGAACAACACGACAAACGAGATAGCAAGCAGCACAATCGATATTGCAGCGGCACCGGTGCGGTCGTCGTTTTCAATCAGGGTCCGGATCCATTGTGAGGACACCTCGGTTTTTCCGGGCACCGCCCCACCGATCAGCACTACCGACCCGAATTCGCCGATCGCCCGCGCAAACGTTAGCCCCGCACCGGTCAACAAAACCGGAGTCAGAGAGGGCAGCACGACAGTTGTGAAGATTGTCGCGTTCCTGGCGCCCAGCGACGCGGCCGCCTCCTCGGTTTCGCGGTCGATTTCCAACAGCACCGGCTGGACGGCTCGCACCACAAACGGCAGCGTGACGAACGCCAGCGCCACGCCAACACCCCATCCGGTGTGCTGCAAGTGCAGGCCGACCGGGCTATTGGTCCCGTAGAGAGCCAGCAGCACCAGGCTGGCGACAATCGTCGGCAAAGCGAACGGCAGATCAATGATGACGTCGACGAGGCGCTTGCCCGGGAAATCGTCGCGTACCAGCACCCATGCGACCAACAAGCCGAAGAACATGTTGAGGACTGTGACACCCGCGGAGATCGTCAGGGTCACCCGGAAAGACTCCAGCGCGGCATTCGAGGTAACCGCAAGCCAGAACGCCCGCCAGCCGCCACCGACTGATTGCCAGAAGATCGCGGCCAACGGCAGCAGCACGATCACCGAAAGCCACACCATTGCCACGCCGACCCGCAGCGATGTGCCGCCGCGGCGCCCCCTGGGCCCCGGTGCGCCGCCGCCAAGCTTGGGTCCGATCACCTCGCGTGTTATCGCCGTCGTCATCCGGTGGCCTGCATGTAGATTTTGGTGACGCTGCCAGAGTTCTTGTCGAACAGTTGCGGATCCACGGTGTCCCAGCCACCGAGATCAGCGATTGTCCACAGCTTGGTCGGCATCGGGAACTGACTGCGCACATCAGCGGCGACGGCCGGGTCGACCGGCCGGAATCCGGCTGCTGCCCAAAGCTTCTGGGCCTGGGCCGTGTACTGGAAGTTCTTGAACGCGGTGGCGGCATCCAGGTGGGCGCTGCTGGTCACCACCGCAACAGGGTTTTCGATTTTGAATGTCTGTGACGGCTGAACGTGGATGACCGGCTTGCCTTGGCGTTCAGCGAGGATCGCTTCGTTCTCATAGCTGATCAGAACGTCACCGCTGCCCTGGACGAAGACATCGGTGGCCTCCCGCCCCGACGCGGGCCGCAATTTCACATGCTGACCCACCAACTCGTTGATGAAGTCAAGGCCTGCTTGCGGATCGTGGCCACCGCCGCTCTTGACGGCGTACGGGGCAAGCAAATTCCACTTCGCCGAACCTGAGCTGAGCGGGCTGGGCGTGATGACCTCCACGCCGGGGCGCAGCAGATCGTCCCAGTCCTTGATGTTCTTCGGATTGCCCGGCCGCACCACCAAGGTCACCACCGATCCGAACGGGATGCCCTTGGTCGCGTCCTTGTCCCAGTCGTTGGAAACCTTGCCGGCCTTTACGAGTCGGGTGATATCAGGCTCGACAGAGAAGTTGACGAGATCGGCGGGTTTGCCGTCGACAACGCCGCGTGACTGGTCACCCGAGGCGCCGTAGGAGGTGATCACTTGAACACCATTGCCTTCTGGTGAAGCGTTGAAAGCTGGAATCACCTTGCTCCAGCCAGGTTCCGGAGCTGAATAAGCGACCAGCGTGATGCTCGTCTTCGCGTTGACCGGTCCGCCACCGCCGACGACGTCGCTCGCGCCACCGTGACACGCAGCGATGAGGCTCGCGGCGACAGTCAACCCGACAAGGTGGCGCCAGCGCGCGGGCCCCCTGACGTCGTCGAGCAATGATCGACCTTTCGGTGGCGGATTAACAGATAACTAGTCCCATCGCTACAGAAGGGCAAGGTCAGCAGTTAGGAGAGTTCCACCGACACCCGACCGCGCGCGGGGAGGAAGTCAGCTACAACAGTGCACGTCAGCGGCAGCGCAGTCGCCCACGGCAATGAGCGCCAAGATATGGCACTCGCTGTTGCCGGACGCTGCGCGCATGGCGGAAGCCTAACAGAAACCGTCATGCTCGCAGCTCGGCCAATGCAGGTCAGTGGCTTAACAACCACGCGACGATTACCAGCACCACCAAAATGACCAGCACCAACGTCACCTGAGATCGCGGCATCCCCGTCTTTCTGGTCATCCGGCTTCTTCGTCGCTGTGGCGAACCCGCCTCAACAGCCGGATGCCCGATATGCCGTAGCCCAGTAGCGCGTCCAACACCACCGCGATGAGGTAGGCCAACGCCAGCACTACCGGCATCACAATGATGGTCTGCAAGACGAACCCCAGCCCCGACAGCCACAACTCGACGCCGTCCCACCAACTGACGATCCCGTTCATCGGATTCGCGGCGTGGAAACCCCTGGCCTTAGCCGGGGGAGGAAACGCCGCTTTCCTCTTTTCAAGGTGTTGTCGGTGCTCGCGCCTATGTTCCGGGCGTGTGCAGGTTTCGGTTGCTTCCTAACCCTGAGCAGGCGGCAGTATTGGCCGAGCATTGTCGGCATGCCCGGTTTGTGTGGAATCTGGCCGTAGAGCAGCAGCAGCACTGGCAGCCCGGTCGCCGAGCGCCCGGTTACAACGAGCAGTGTGCCCAGTTGACTGCGGCCCGCGCCGAATACGACTGGCTGGCAGCCGGGTCGCAGACCGTGCAGCAACAAGCGCTGCGAGACTTCGCGCAAGCGATGCGCAACTTTTTCAACGGCACCGACCGTCGCCCGACGTGGCGTAAGGCCGGCAGGCACGAAGGGTTTCGGCAGGTCGGCGTCAAACCGCGCCATCTCAAGCGGCTCAGCCGCCGCTACGGGCAGGTATGGATACCCAAGGTCGGCCGGGTGCGGTTCCGCTCGACCCGCGACATCCCCGACACGGTCAAGTCCTACTCCGTCACTCTGGATCGGTCCGGGCGGTGGCACATCGCTTTTGCCGCCATTCCTCAATCTGTCCCTGGACCGACTGACGGGAGCGTCGTCGGTATTGATCGCGGCGTGACGGTATCGGCCGCGCTGTCCACCGGCGAGCTGCTGCGCGTTCCCGGCCTTCGTGCTGGTGAAACGCGGCGGCTGCGCCGATTGCAGCAGCGTCTGGCCCGAGCGCGACGCGGATCTAATCGGCGCGAACAAACGAGGCTGGCCATTGCCCGGTTGCGCGCCCGTGAAACAGATCGCCGCCGTGACTGGGTGGAAAAGACCACC
>DASZKQ010000423.1:0-7105 GCA_035552835.1 Mycobacterium sp.
CCTGCTGCGCGCCACGCCATATTGATGGCCGCAGTCGGATCGATGGGTACCTGCAGATCGGTGAGCTGGTTCGCCAGATTGGGTGGGACGGTGGCGAACGCTTTGGTCAGCCTGTTCCAGGACACCTGGCCGCCGCTGAACGCCTGGGTGGCGACTTCGCCGTCGTAGGTTTCGTCGCCGACCGGGACGCCGAGAGCTCCACCGGAGCTGCCCAGTTTGTCCCACGCGGCGTTGATCGCCCCGCGCACCACGAATGCCCCATGCTCGGGGGTCCAGAAGATCAACGGCTTGTCACTAGCCGAGAAGGTGCTGACCCGGCTGTCGGGTCCGGCCAGCCCCGGTACTTCGTTGATCGTGGGGAAACCCAGATCGCTAGCGGCCGGGCCGCCAAGAGCTTCGTATTTGTCCAGGACGGCACCCGACATCGATTTGGCGCCCGTGGCCGGGGTGAAGAACATCTTGCCGTGCACGAAGTCCTGGGCGAATCCCTGTCCGGCGGTGTAGCAATCACCCTGCTTGGCGCCGAGATCCGAATGGTCCCCGCCGGCGTCTTTCCAAGCTGCGGTGATCGCATCATCGGCCTCGCCCAGCGGGGATGCCGCCGCGACGGGCGCCAACAATGCCGCGCACCCCAAAGCTGTCGCCAGCGCCACTAGACCAAGCAGCGCACGCCCGACGAGGGTGCTCGATCGACTTTGCTCCCCTGCCATCACACCTCCTGGCGGCCGCCGCGCCCGCAGTCTGTGGCCAGTTTCAACTGCGACGTTTGCGGATTCATATCGAAGACCCTACGGAACGGATATCCCCTCGATGTCGAAATGATGTCCACAACGGTGCTACGTGTCGCATTCCGCTCCTCCGATTTTGCGTTACGGTGCCGGATACCGGGGTGGTCCCCGTGGTGATGTGGCACGCGGAAACGGAGCAGGCATGGGCGCTTCCGGACCGGTCTGGTCTGTGATCGTTGCCGTGATCGCCGGGCTCGTCGTGTTCGACTACCTGTTCAGCGTCCGCCGTGCCCACACACCGACGTTGCGCGAAGCGGCGGTGTGGTCGGCCATCTACCTCGGAATTGCGATGGTGTTCGGCGTAGGTGTCTGGGCTTTCGGCGGGACATCGATGGGCGTTGAATACTTCGCCTGTTATGTGAGCAACGAGGCCCTGTCTATCGACAATCTGTTCGTCTTTTTATTCATTGTGAGCAGCTTCGCCGTACCGCGGATCGCCCAACAGAAAGTGCTGTTATTCGGCATCGTCTTGGCGCTGGCCGCGCGCACCGGATTCATCTTTATCGGCGCTGCACTGATCACGACCTTCGACTGGGCCTTCTACCTGTTTGGGGTCGTCTTGTTAATCATGGCGACCAACCTCGCGAAATCCTCGGAAACGCAACGCCGCAGCACGGATACGGTGCTCATCCACATCGCCAGACGGTTGGTGCGCACCTCCGAGAATTATGACGGCGACCGGTTGTTCACCGTCGAGCACGGCCGGCGGGTGATGACGCCGATGCTGCTGGTGATGATCGCCGTCGGCGGGGCGGACATATTGTTCGCGTTCGACTCGATCCCGGCGCTGTTCGGGCTGTCCCAGAACGTCTATCTGGTGTTCTCGGCCACCGCGTTGTCGGTGTTGGGCCTTCGGCAGCTGTATTTCTTGATCGATGGTCTGCTCGACCGACTGGTGTACCTGTCCTACGGTCTCGCGGCGATCTTAGCTTTCATCGGTGCCAACCTGATGCTGCAGGCCTTGCACCACAACAACATTCCCGTCATCAACGGTGGCAACCCAGTGCCCGTCGCCGAGCTGGGCACGACGCTGTCGTTGACGGTGATCGTCATCGTCCTGCTCACCACGACGGTGGCGTCGTTGCTTTCACCGCGCGGGCGGCCGCAACACGCCGTCGCCGGACGCTAAACACCCAAGCTGCGACCGATGATTTCCTTCATGATTTCGGTGGTGCCGCCGTAGATCGTCTGCACCCGCGCATCGAGATAGGCTCGTGCAATTGGGTATTCGCGCATGTAGCCGTAGCCACCGTGTAACTGCAGACAGCGATCGATCAGGTGCACCTGCTTTTCGGTGGAGTACCACTTGGCCATCGCGGCCTGTTCGGCGGATAGTTTCTCGTCAAGGTGCAGGCGGAGGTACTCGTCGACCATGATGCGGACCGCGGTGGCTTCGGTCGCCAATTCGGCCAGCACAAATCGGCTGTTCTGGAAGCTTCCGATCGATCGGCCGAAAGCCTTGCGCTCCTTGGCGTATTGCAGGGTCTGCTCGAGCACTGTCTCCATTGCCGTGGCGGCCATGATGGCGATCGAAATTCGTTCCTGGGGCAGGTTTTGCATCAGGTAGATGAAGCCCATGCCCTCTTCACCGAGCAGATTCTCGGCGGGGACCTTGACGTCGGTGAACGACAGCTCAGCGGTGTCCTGGGCGTCCAAGCCGATCTTGTCCAGGTGCCGGCCGCGCTCGAACCCCTCCATGCCACGTTCGACGGCCAGCAGCGAAAAGCCTTGCGCCCCTTTGTCCGGATCAGTCTGGGCCACCACGATCACCAGGTCGGAGTTGATGCCGTTGGTAATGAACGTCTTCGACCCGTTGAGCACGTAGTGGTCGCCCTGCTTGACCGCGCGGGTCTTGATACCTTGCAAGTCGCTGCCGGTGCCCGGCTCGGTCATGGCGATCGCGGTGATCAGCTCGCCGGTGCAGAACTTCGGCAGCCAACGCTCCTTCTGCTCGTCGTTGGCCAAACGCAGCAGATAGGGCGCCACCACATCGTTGTGCAACCCGAACCCGATGCCGCTGTAGCGGCCGGCGGTGGTCTCCTCCGTGATGATCGTGTTGTAGCGGAAGTCAGGGTCACCGCCGCCGCCGTACTGCTCGGGCACCGCCATGCCCAGGAAGCCCTGTTTGCCGGCCTCCAACCACACCCCGCGGTCGACGATCTTCGCCTTCTCCCACTCTCCGTGGTAGGGGGCGACGTGACGATCCAGGAACGCCCGGTAAGACTCGCGGAACAAGTCATGCTCGGGTTCAAACAGCGTGCGCTGGTACTTGACGGCGCTACCCATGGCTGGCCTCCGGCGGCAATAGGGACTGTGCGCCCAAAGATATACCAACTACCAACCGGATGGTTGGGCGCCCCGAGGTGCCTACCCGGGCTTACAGTCAGCGACGTGGACGAAACGCTCTTGGTGACCGAACGCGGCCAGCTGCTCGAGTTCTCCTACACCGACATGCTGTGCTACGCGGGGCCTTATTCGCCGGCCGGTGTGGCCAACGCGTTCAAAGTGCTGCAGCGGGCATTCGCGGTGTTATCTCCGAACCAACCACCGCAGCGGCGATCGGTTGTCATTCGCTCCGCCTTTCAGGGGCCGGGGGCGCGCGACGGCTTCGAGGCCGTCACCCGAGCGGTGTCCGACGGCCGCTACACGGTTGACCTGGCCCTGATTCGACCCGATCGCGGGCGGCTGCTGCAGAGTTTCGTCTTCCAGATCTCTATCGCGGGCCGCGCGGCGACGCTGTTGCTGCGCCCGGGCTTTGTCACCGCCGAATTCATTGACCTCGCCGGCAAATCCGACCGCAGTCAGGCCGAAGAGGCGAACCTGGACCAGCTCAAGGCACAGCTAGCGCAGCGGATATTGGCCGCACCCGCCGAAGATGCCTACGACGTCGCGGAGTAAGCGGTTCCGGCTTTGCGGCAAGCTCTCCCTGAGCGTGTGCTGAGAAATTACAAGGTCTCAACTAGTCCGATTAATTCAACATCACGTCCGTAATCCCGGTTACGTAATTAGACTCCAAATTTAGTCATGACAAGCAGCGATATGCCAGCCGGCAGATTTGTGAAAATTTCTACAATCTTCTCTGCCACTTAACGCGCTCGCGCTCACATAAGAGTTACCTTATAGCAGCCTGAAAACATCCAATGCTCGATGCAGAGGGCGAGGGGCCATGGACAGCCGGTATTGCAGCACGCCGACCGCGCACGCCGATTTCGGAATCAACCTCGCTATTCGTGTGTGCCGCCGCCGCATGCCGGATGAAAACCGCGAAAGGAAAACTATGCAGGCTGCTCAGCGACGTGGGCAGCCTCGGCGACTTGGGCAGCCTCGGTACCGACCTGACCGCCTTGCTCGACCGACTGACCGGTCTTCTCTAACGCCGCGAAGGCAGAGCGTCTACGGCCTTCTCAGGTCGCCGAGAACTCGCGCAGACTGGCGGCCAGCGCCACCGGCACCCGGGCCTTGATCCGGGTGCCGTCGCTGTTGTGCTCGGTCTGCTGCACCCGGCCGTCGGCATGCACGCGCGAGACCAGATCACCGCGGTCATAAGGGATGACGACGTCGATCGCGGTATCGGTCGGGGCGGCAAGTTCGGCCATCCGACGGCGTAGCGCATCGACGCCGTCACCGGTGCGCGCCGAAACGAACACCGCCCCGGGCAGCGCACGGCGCAACTTGGCCAGCCCCAAATCGCCTGCGGCGTCGACCTTGTTGACCACCAGCAGCTCCGGCGCCGGATCGCCATGATGGTCGGCGACCACTTCGTTAATCACCTGGCGCACCGCGCTGATCTGGGCCATCGGGTTGACGTCGGAGCCGTCGACCACGTGTACCAGCAGATCGGCGTCGACGACCTCTTCCAGCGTCGACCGGAACGCCTCGACCAACTGCGTCGGCAAATGCCGCACGAAACCGACCGTGTCGCTGACCACAAACGCGCGTCCGTCGTCGAATTGTCCACGGCGAGTAGTGGGTTCCAGGGTCGCGAACAGCGCGTCCTGCACCAACACCCCGGCGCCGGTCAACGCGTTGAGCAGGCTGGACTTGCCCGCATTCGTGTAGCCGACGATCGCGATCGACGGCAGGTCACTATCTAGCCGGCGGCTGCGCTGAGTGTCGCGGATCTGCTTCATCGCCTTGATGTCGCGGCGCAGCTTCGACATTCGCTCGCGGATGCGGCGTCGATCGGTCTCGATTTTGGTTTCACCGGGACCACGCAGACCCACTCCGCCGCCGCTGCCCCCGGCGCGCCCACCGGCCTGCCGCGACATCGACTCACCCCAACCGCGCAGCCGCGGCAGCATGTACTCCATCTGCGCGAGCGTGACCTGGGCCTTGCCCTCCCGGCTGGTCGCGTGCTGGGCAAAAATGTCGAGGATCAATGCTGTGCGGTCAACGACCTTTACCTTGACGGCCTTCTCCAGCGCGGTCAGTTGAGCCGGGGACAACTCGCCGTCACAGATCACGGTGTCCGCACCGGTCGACGACACCACCTCGCGCAACTCGGCCGCCTTACCCGAACCGATGTAGGTCGAGGGATCCGGCTTGTCACGGCGCTGAATCATGCCTTCGAGCACCTGCGAACCGGCGGTCTCGGCGAGCGCGGCCAATTCCGCGAGGCTGGCCCGAGCGTCGGCAGCGCTGCCTTCGGTCCACACGCCGACCAGAACGACGCGCTCGAGGCGCAGTTGCCGGTACTCGACCTCGGAGACGTCGGCGAGTTCGGTGGATAGCCCGGCGACGCGGCGCAGCGCCGAACGGTCGTCGAGCGCGAGTTCACCCGTGCTGGGTGGCAATTGGTCAGGAAATTCTGGATATGTCATAGGCAATTAGATGCTGCACGCTAGCGCAGCGACATGCATCCGAATTAACGCTGTGCTGCCTGCCACCATTCCTCGCTCAGTTCGCCTTGGGCCACCAATACCGACGGCCCGCGCAGGTAGCTGGTGGCCTCGGTGACGGTGACGACGACGTCGCCGCCCGGAATCCGCACGGTGAGCGTGCCGCTGGCCGCACCGGTGTACGACAGTGCAGCCACCGCGGCGGCGACGGTTCCGGTGCCGCACGAACGGGTTTCGCCCACCCCGCGCTCGTGCACCCGCATGTTCACCGCGCCGTCGGCCGGCGCGGTGAGGACTTCGACGTTGACCCCGTCCGGGAACTGAGCCTTGTCGAACGTCACCGGCGCCGCGACGTCCAGTGCCGCCAGCGCTTCGACGGTCAACTCCGGGTCGACACAGGCCAAATGGGGGTTGCCGACGTCGACCGCCAACCCGCCGAAGGTGCGGCCGCCAACTGTGACCTCAAAGGCCTTGCCCCCGCTGCCCAATGTGTTGGTTTTGCCCATGTCGACGCTGACGTCGGCGTTGGTCGCATCGATGCGATGCAGCACGATGGGTCGCGGGCCCGCGAGTGATCCGACGACGAACTCGTCCCGGGATTCCAATCCGCTGGCCTGCAGGTAATGCGCGAATACCCGCGCGCCGTTGCCGCACATCTGTGCCGTCGACCCGTCGGCGTTGCGGTAGTCCATGTACCAGTCGTCGGCGGTCACGCCGTCCGGCATGCGATCGAGCACCCCCGCGGCCAGCACGGCACCCGCTGTGGTGACCCGCAGCACCCCGTCGGCACCGAGCCCACGGCGCCGATCGCACAACGCGGACACCACCGCGGGCGTCAACGTCAGCTTGGCGTCCAGATCAGGCAGCAACACGAAGTCGTTCTGGGTGCCATGGCCTTTGGCGAAGATCATGTGCGGATCACCTGCTCAGGATACTTGCCGCCAGGCGCGCAGCGCCGCGTCCGCGTGGTCGGGCGCGCTGGCATCCAGCCACTGAATCCGGTGATCACGGCGAAACCACGACCGCTGGCGCCGCACGTAGCGGCGGGTGCCGATGAACGTCGGTTCGCGTGCAGCGTCGCCGGTACCGCCCGCGTCGAGGTCGGCGATCACCTGCGCGTAGCCCAGCGCCCGCGATGCGGTCACGCCGTCACGCAGCCCACGGTCGAGCAGCGTGACCACTTCGTCGACCAGACCGTCGGCGAACATCGTCTCGGTGCGCCGGGCCAGTCGCTCATCGAGAAGCTCAGTGCCGCAGTCCAATCCGACGATCACGGCGTCCCAGCGTGGTGTGCCGATGCTAGGTGCCGACGCGGCGAACGGCTGACCGGTGAGTTCGACCACCTCCAGCGCGCGCACGATGCGCCGCCCGTCGGTCGGCAGGATCGACGCCGCGGCCGCCGGATCGCGATGGGCCAGTTCGGCATGCAGGCGATCCCCTCCGATCTCGGCGAGCCGCTGCTCCCACTTCGCCCGCACC
>DASZKQ010000424.1:0-14652 GCA_035552835.1 Mycobacterium sp.
GTCGGACTCGCGGCCGCCGACGCGGGCCTCGGCATTGCGACGTCGGCGCTTGGCCTCGCGCATCGAACATTGGGTGAGGCGGGCACGCCGGTCGGGTCCAATGCGGTCGTGCACATGCTGGGCATCGACGACGCGGTTACCCGCGCCAATCGGCTGGCCCGATTGTTGGACGACGACGCGCCGCTGGGGCGCGCCCTGGCTACTGACGGGCCGATCGATCGGCTGCTGCGTCCCGGTGGGGTGGTCGACATGCTCACGTCACCGGGCGGCCTGCTTGATCGGCTGACCGCCGAAGGTGGCGGGCTGGAGCGGGCGCTCAAGCCCGGCGGCCTGGTGGATCAGCTGACCGCCGACGAGGGGCTGATCGATCGGGTGCTCGCCGAGGACGGGCTGGCCGATCGGCTGCTGGCCGATGGCGGGCTGATCGACAAGCTCACCGCCCGGCGCGGGCCGCTCGAGCAGCTCGCCGACGTCGCCGACACCCTTAGCCGGCTGGCACCGGGAATGGAAGCGCTGGAGCCGGCCATCGCCACGCTGCAGGACGCGGTTATCTCGCTGACCATGGTGGTCAACCCGCTGAGCAACATTGCCGACCGGATTCCGCTGCCTGGCCGGCGTCCGTCCCGGCGCTCGTCGGCACGGACGGTTCGTTCCCAGCGCGTCATCGACCACGACGAGTGAGCGCTGAGCCGGATCGCGCGGCTCCTCAACGGGCCGTTCCGGCCCGCATCGTCACCCCGCTAGCTGACTACCGGTTAAACCGGCCTCCTTAGCTCAGTGGTAGAGCACTCTTTGGTAATCGGGCGGGGGCGAACGTTATTTGGATGCTCAGGCGGCTGGAGGGTCAGTAGGACTGGCCGTGGGCGTACCGCTGTCGCCGGTAGTAGCGACGGCTGCCGCGATTCCTTGCCTTGTACGTCGGCAGCTGGCTGTCACAGTTGGGACAAATGAGCCGCAGATTCTCACGACGATTATTGCTTGCGTCTCCATTGATGTGGTCGACGATCAGCGCCAGGGTTACGCCATTCCACTTGTCCTCGATGCCGCAGATGGCACAGCAACCGCGCTGCTGCTCATAGAGGTAGTCCCGGACGTAGTGGCCTTGGTACGACGTGCGACCCACAGACTCCGGTGTCGAGCCAGGCCTCCAAGAGCAAGCGTCGGCGGTGTGACTGTTGGCATGCATTGTTGCAGAACACCTTTAGCCGACGGCCTTCGAAATCGACTCCGCACCCGAGACAGGTCATTGACATAAGACGACGCTATCCCTCAGTGCCGACAGGAATGGAGCCGCGTGAGAGACTCGAACTCTCGCCATTCGCCTTACAAGGGCGACGCTCTACCAACTGAGCTAACGCGGCCGGGGCCGGCTCGATGAGCCATGACGATTCTACGACGGGGTGATGCCGTCGGAGCTTAGCGGCGGAGGTGCGAGCTGGCGCTGCCGGTGTCGTCCGGTCGGGCGGCAGGTCGCGGAAGGAGCGCTTGGTAAGCGAGCGGTCGTCAGTTCAATCCTGACAGGAGGCTCTAGGGTCTGTTGCGCGGCAGGGGACCACTCACGATCAGTGGAAGCGATACTTCTCCCGCTGCGCCTTTCATCGCAACGGTCCAGCGACCATTCGAATTCAAGGTAAGTCGGAACTGGAAGCAGGCAAAGCCCGCGTCCGCGTTCGTTAGGTTTGCCGGCAGCTCGCGGTGCATATGCAGGGGTTCTCCACCGTCGGGCGGCGAGACCTCGATGACAACCAGGCGATCTGCACCGCCGGTGTCCCCTTGCGTCAACACCACGATGTCAAACTGCGCTACTCGGTCGGGGCCGACTTTGTACTTGCATATCACGCCGCCCTGTACGTTCAGCTTGTTGTCAAACGCTTCGGTCTTCTCGGCCAGGAACGCCCCGCTTATCCTCATGCTCCCCAGTATGCGTAAACACTGCTGCGCGGTATTGGGATTGGCGCGACGTCCATCCACGAGGTCGCGCCGGTAAGCCGAGTGCGGCCTCGCACGCTTTACAGAGAGACGTCTGTTTGTAAAGATGCATCGGTGGCGGCCAGGGTAGTACCGGTTTTCGGCTTGGCGGCGCATCTTGGGCGTGGAATGCAACGTGTGGCAACCGATGCCGTCATCGGTCGGATGAGGTCGCTACCACGAACGATCAGCCGCCTTGACGCGCAATCGCTTTCGGACATCATGGGACGCCGAGTGACTTCGGTGTCGGTAATCGTGGCGACGCCGGGACATCGTCGCGAGCGCGTCTGGCGCTGTACGCGTATGTCGCACCGCTGATCACCGCTGGGATGGGCGGCATGCAAGACGAAAGCATCGCATTGGAAGGCGTTAAGCGCGGCGTCGCAGCGTTGACCGATCTAGAGACCGTGGCCGCGCTCAAGCAGTCGCTGTCGTAGGGGTCGGCCGCGCCGTCGTAGGTTTTCTAGCCATGAAGCTGACGGTTCTTGGTAGCGGTGGATGGATTCCCACCAGCTCCCGGCAGACGAGCTGCTACCTGATCACCTCCGGCACCGAAGCTCTGGTGCTGGATGCCGGAACGGGTCTGGGCGCGCTGCACATCAACCCGTCGCTGCTCGATGGTGTCGAGACGGTGACCGTGGTGCTCAGCCACTTTCACCTGGATCACGTGACGGGGCTCGGCTTCATCAGCGCACGGGGGCTGGGCGGCCGGGAACTGACAATCGCCGGCCCAGGCTCACTGTCCTACGGCCGGCCCACCCGATCGATCGTGGAGGACCAACTTCTCGCCGCTCCGATTCAGACGGCCTCGCCGGTGGCGTCGGCACGCTGGGCTGAGCTGGGTTGGGACACTTTGAGCTTCGCCGGTCACGAGGTCATGACGTGGGAGCAGACCCGACACCCTTTGCCCTCGGCGGGTTTCCGGGTGGGTGACCGTTTCGCCTACTGCACCGATACCGAGTTCGACCGGGAGACCATCCGCCGCGCAGCGGGCGTGACCACGCTGCTGCACGAAGCGTGGGAGCCGCTCGACGCCGAGCGCGGCCACACCTCCGGTGACGAGGTTGGCGCCATCGCAGTCGAGGCCGGCGTCGCACGCCTGCTGCTCACGCACAACCACCCCTTGCCCGGAGTGCCCGAACGCACCGCGGCTGCCGCGCGGGCACGGTTCGCCGCCGCTGTGTGCGCCACCGACGGGGCGGTTCTGGAGCTGTAGCCAGCCACGATTTGGTCACAAACAGACGCTTCGGTCCGTCGGACAATGCGACCTACTGCGAGGTGTTGTCGCTGGTAGTGGCTGTTTTCTAGGCGTTGTAGGCTTGAGGTCGTTAGTTGGCTCACAGCGCGTTACACAGCAACCCGCCGCATACTGGACGCCAAGCATTAGACGTAGTCCGCGCAAACTGCAACCCGGGGGTCACGCGCGGCACCCATAGACAGTCGAGGTTGTGGTGGGAGACCTACAGCGATCCAGTGCTAAGCACCGCCATCGTGCGACGCCGCCGGCAGTGCAAGGGCGCGGGTTCATCGGTGCCTTCTTGGCGTTGGTGGCGGTGGTCGTGGTGCTGGCGACCGGGTCGGGGTGGTGGATGGCTCACGGCATGCTGGGCGGGATCACCGTCTCCCAGGCGCTCAGTTCCGAGGATCCGAAGTCCAGCGGCGACGCGATGAACGTGCTGCTCATCGGGCTCGACTCGCGAAAGGACCAAAACGGCAACGACCTGCCGTGGAACCTGCTCAAACACCTGCACGCCGGCGACTCCGACGACGGTGGCTATAACACCAACACCCTGATACTTGCGCATATCAGCGCCGACGACCGGGTGACCGCGTTCTCAATTCCCCGTGACGACTGGGTGCCGTTCACCGGGGTGCCCGGCTACAACCACATCAAGATCAAGGAGGCCTACGGGCTCACCAAGCAGTACGTCGAGCAGAAACTGATCGACAAAGGTGTGAGCGACCAGAAAGAGCTCGAGACGCGGAGCCGCGAAGCCGGTCGCGCAGCGACGTTGAAGGCGGTGCGGAGCCTCACCGGGGTGCCTATCGACTACTTCGCCGAGGTCAATCTGGCCGGTTTCTACGACTTGGCCCAAAGCTTGGGCGGTATCGACGTGTGCTTGAAGCACGCCGTGTACGACTCCTATTCCGGCGCCGACTTCCCGGCCGGACGCCAGACCCTCGATGCGGAGCAGGCGCTGGCGTTCGTGCGGCAGCGCCACGGCCTGGAAAACGGAGACCTGGACCGTACCCACCGTCAGCAGGCGTTTCTCTCGTCAGTCATGCGCCAACTACAGAGTTTGGGCACCTTCACCGATCTCGGCAAGCTCAAGGGCTTGATGGCCGTCGCGCGTAAAGACGTCGTGCTGTCGTCGGGCTGGGACGAGGACCTGTTCCGCCGGATGGGCGCACTGGCGGGCGGCTCTGTCGAATACCGGACGCTGCCCGTCGTGCGCTACGACAACATCAATGGCCAGGACGTCAACATCGTCGACACCGCCGCGATCAAGGCCGAAGTGGCCGCCGCCTTCGGCACCTCCTCGGCAGCCACGACGACGACCACCTCCGACGCGCCGAGCCCGTCGACCGTGGTCGACGTGATCAACGCCAGCAACACCAGCGGGCTTGCCAGCCAAGTGGCGCGTGCGCTGAAGAAAGATGGCTACAGCACCGGCGCGATACGCGACCGTGTTCGCGGTGAGCCCACCGCCACCACGATCGAATACGCCCCCGGCGCCGAGACCGACGCACGCACCGTGGCGACGCTGCTCGGCATCGATGCACCGGACAAACCGAATCGCAGCCTCGAATTCGGGCATGTCGTAGTCGTCGTCGACGACAACTACTCCGCGCCGTCCCAGGACGAATCCACTTCCAGCTCCGCCTCAAGCCTTTCCGACGGTTACGGTTACCACGAATCAAGCACCGACACCACCGAGGCGACTCCCGATCAGGGCGCACCGATCGACGGCGGCGGCGTGCCCTGCGTCAACTGAGGTCGCCGGCATCCTTCCTCAGCAAAAACGCCAGCACGGCGCTTTCGAAAGCCTCTTTCGCCTCGATCATCGTCCAGTGGCCGCAGTTGGGGAACACGTGCAATTCGGCGTTGGGAATGGTGCGCATTGGGAGCAACGCCATGTCCAGCGGGCTGACCCGGTCATCGCGGCCCCAGGTGATCAGCGTCGGCGCCTGGACCCGGTGCATCATCGCCCACGGCTGCGGCCCCTTCGACGACTCCATGGCCCTCGTCAGCTGTGCGAAGGCTTCGCTGCTGTACATCCGCCGCGCCCCGGCCAGTGTCTTCGGGTCGGTGGCGTGAGTCCACCGCTCCTCGATGAGTTCCTCGGTCACCGTCGCCGGGTCATAGACCATCGAATGCAGCCAGCGGACCAACAGCTCCCGGGTGGGCTCGTCGGTGAACTCCTGCAGCAACCGGATGCCTTCCGGCGGTCCCGGACTCAGGATGTTGCGACCGATCCCGCCGATCGTGACCAGCCGATGCACCCGCTCGGGATGAGCGATCGCGAAGTTAATCGCGACACCGCCGCCCATCGAATTGCCGACGATGTCGACGGTGTCCAGGCAGAGCGCATCGACGAAGCGCACCAACGCATCCAGTGCGGTGATCATCGGGTGGCCGCCGAAATCGTCACTGACGCCGAAGCCGGGAAACTCCAAAATCAGACACCGAAAGAATTCGGCGAAAGCGCCCAGGACGCCGCGGAAGTTGCGCCATCCCGTCACGCCCGGCCCGGAACCGTGCAGCAGCAGTAACGGCGGTCCGGTGTCGATCAAGCCTGCCTCGTGGTAGCGCAGAACGCCTGCGTCGGTGGTGATTTCACGCAACGTGTCCTCGTACGAGAGGCTTGCGGTCACGCGTGCGTTCCGCCGTCGACGCGGATTTCGGTGCCGGTGATGAACGCGCCGTCGTCGGAAACCAACATGGCGATGACGCCGGCGACGGCTGACGGATCGCCCATCCCGGCGCCGCTGGATTCCAACGTGGTCGGCATGATCGGCATCAGCCGGGTGAAAAGCGTCCAGTCCGCGTCCGCGGGGATGTATCCGGCTGTGGCATCGGTGATTCCGGACTTGATACTTCCGGGCGCCACGCACACCGCACGCAGTCCTTTACTTGCGTACTCCAATGCCAGCGCGTGGGTGAAAGACTGCACCCCGCCCTTGCTCGCCGCGTAGGCCGCCATGTAGGGATGGGCGAACGCCGCCGACGTCGAGCTGAAGTTGACGATCGCGCTGCGGGAATTTTGCAGCAGCGTGGGCAACGCCTCGCGGACCACCAGGAAGGTCCCGGTCAGGTTGACGCCGATGATCTGGTTCCACAGATCCAAGCCCATCTGCTCGGTGTGCGCCGCACGCAAGATGCCGGCTGCGTTCACCAGCGAATCCAGGCCGCCCAACATGTCCACCGCTGAACGCACACCGTCGACCACCGAGTTCTCGTCGCCGACGTTCATCTCCACCGTGGTCAGCCGGTCACCGGCCCCGATTTCCCCGGCCCGGGCGCGGGTCTTGTCCAGCCCGTCGGCGGCGACGTCGGCGCCGACCACCGCGGCGCCCTCGTCCAGCAGGCGCAGCGCGGTGGCCTGCCCGATGCCCGAGGCGGCGCCGGTCACCAGGATCCGGTTCTGTGCTAATCGCTTCATCTGCACTCCTGTCTGGTATTACTGGCCCAAAACGTATTTCAGTGTCGGCCCGGCAGTCCACCCGCCGTCTACGGCGATCTCTGCGCCGGTGACATATGCGGCGTCGTCGGAGAGCAGATAACCCACGGCGCCGGCGATCTCCTCGGGCATCGCGACCCGTTCCATCGGCGTATTGGGATAGTTGCCTTCACCGACTTGGATCCCGACATTCGCGGTCATCGGGGTGTAGGTCATGCCGGGGTGCACCGAATTGACCCGGATGCGATCGGAGCCCAGCTCGACGGCCGCGATCTTCGACAATCCCCGCACACCCCACTTCGAGGCGCCATAGCCGGCAGTGAACGCCAGTCCGAACAGACCCGCCGCAGACGAGATGTTGACAATCGACCCGCCGCCGGCCGAGCGCATCGGCGCGATTACCGCCTGTAGACCGTTGAACACCCCGACCAGGTTCACCTCCAACACCATCCGGAAGTGCGCCACCGGCTCGTGCTCGAGGTATTGACCGGTCGACACTCCGGCGTTGTTCACCAAGCCGTTAAGCGTGCCAAACTCGGTGACGGTGAACTGCACCGCGTCCGACCACTGCTCGGGGTCGGTGACGTCCAGATGGGTGTAACGCGCCTGCGTGCCGAGCTCGTCGGCCAGCTGCTTGCCGTCGTCGTCGAGCAGGTCAGCGAGCACCACGTTGCCGCCGCGCGCAACCATGTAGTGCGCGAACGCAGCGCCGAGCCCGCCCGCGCCGCCGGTGATGACGACGACCTTTCCGGCCAGCTGTCCTGAATTAGTCTCCATCGCAACAACTTTCTGCTTGCTTGCCGGCCGCATGCCGGGCGCTGATGAAGCCAAAGACCATCGACGGTCCGATCGTGGCGCCGGCGCCGGCGTAGTCATTGCCCATCACCGCGGCCGAGGCATTGCCGGTGGCGTAGAGGCCGTCGATGACCGTGTCGTCGGCGCGCAACACCTGGCCAGTGGCGTTGTACACCAACCCGCCTTTGGTGCCCAGGTCCCCGGCCTGGATCCGCGCAGCGTAGAAGGGAGCGCTGTCGATGACGTCCATCGCGGGTTGCGGCAGGGTCGGGTCACCGTAGTAGTTGTCATAGGCACTGTCCCCGCGTTCGAAGTCATGGTCTTTGCCGTCGCGCGCGAATCCGTTGAAACGGTTCACGGTCTCACACAAGGCGGAGGCGGGCACGCCGATCGCGGTGGCCAAGGCGTCGAGGGTGTCAGCGCGGCGCATCAGTCCGCACGTGAACCAGTCCTTGGGGAACCGCTGGCCTGGCATCACTCCACCGAACTGGTAGCGGTTCTTGGCCTTCCTGTCGAAGACGAACCAGATCGGGTCGTGTCGTCCGGCGAGCTGCCGGTGCACGAACGTGACATACGGCGCCGCCTCGTTGACGAAGCGCCGGCCGCTCTGGTCCACGATGATCGAGCGGGGAATCGACCGCTCCGACACCAGCACGCTCATTACGCCGTCGGGTCGCTTGAAGGCTGGCATCCACCAGGCGTCATCCATCAAATCGACTGCGCCGCCGACGGACTGGCCAGCGGCGATGCCATCGCCGGTGTTGTCGGGTGAGCCGGCGCTGTAGTTGTCCTTGCCGCCGTCGCGAAGGAATCGCTTGCGCATCTCGTTGTTGTGCTCGAATCCTCCGGTGGCCAGTAGCACACCGGTGTGTGCCCGAATCCGGATGACGGTGCCGTCGCGCTGGGCGCGCACTCCAATCACGGCCCCGGAATCGTCGGTGATCAGTGACTGCAAAGGTGCATTGAGCCATAGCGGGATGCCCGCATCCTTGACGGCCAGGCGCAGACGGCCGATCAGCGCCCGGCCAAGCGTGTCCATATGCCGGCGCAGGAGAACGCTTTTGGCGGCCCGCCCCACGGTGTGCAAGGCCGCGCGGCGGCCGGACCAGGTACGCATCACCATGTTCAGCCGGGCGAATTCCTTTGAGGTGACGAACAGTCCGCCGGGCGTGGCCAGCGCAGCGGGCCGCAAGTGCTTCTCGTCTTCGCCCAGCTTCTTCAGGTCGAAAGGCAGCGGCTCGATGGTGCGTCCCCGGGCGCGCCCCCCGGGCGCCTCCGGGTGGTAGTCGGAATAGTCTGTGCACCACTGGAATCGCAGATGTGGGCTGGCGTGCTCGAGGAACTCCATGGCGAGCGGCCCGTTGTCGATGAATGCGTCGATGTTGGCCGTCGGTACCCGATCGCCCACAACGGCGTCGAGGTAGCTGCGGACGTCCGCTCGCGAATCCGCCAGGCCCGCATGTTTCAGGGTCGGGTTGTTTGGGATCCAGATGTTGCCGCCGGACAGCGCGGTGCTGCCGCCGTACACGCCGGCCTTTTCGAGGATCAGGGTGTCCAGTCCATGGGCGTCTGCGGTCAGCGCCGCGGTAAGACCTCCGCAGCCGGTCCCGGCGACAAGGAAGTCGACCTGGTGATCCCAGGCCTCGTCCTGGTCTGCGGCCGGCATGGGGTTAGGCAACCACACCGGGTGCGGCTTGCGTTCGGCGATTCCCGCCCAGCGGGAGGATCGGCGCCGAAGGAGTCGCAAACCCCGTACCGTCGGCGTATGACCCGGACCGTCGATGTAGTGGTGGTGGGCGCGGGCTTCGCCGGGCTATACGCGCTGCACCGGCTGCGCGACGACGGCCTGGCGGTACGGGTGTTCGAAGCCGCCGACGGTGTCGGCGGAGTGTGGTACTGGAACCGCTACCCCGGCGCGCGCTGCGACGTCGAAAGCGTCGACTACTCCTACTCCTTCGACGAGCAGCTGCAGCAGGAGTGGGATTGGAGCGAAAAGTACGCCACCCAACCCGAAATCCTTCGGTATCTCAATCACGTCACCGACCGGTTCAACCTGCGACCCGATATCACTTTCGGCACCCGAGTCACCGACGCTGTCCTCGACGAGAGCACGCTGTGCTGGCAAATCCGCACTGACACAGGCGAAGTGGTGTCCGCACGTTATCTCGTGCTGGCCGTCGGTCCACTGTCGAACGCCAACGTCCCGGCGATCGACGGGCTGGAGTCGTTCAGCGGCGCCGTGTATCACACAGCGCACTGGCCGCACCAGGGTGTCGACTTCACCGGCCAGCGGGTCGGGGTCATCGGGACGGGATCGTCGGGCATTCAGGCGATTCCGTGCATCGCCGAACAAGCCCGACAGCTCTACGTGTTCCAGCGCGGCGCCAATTACAGCGTGCCGGCCGGCAACGTGCCGTTCGATGACGATGTGCGCCGTGCACAGAAGTCCGGCTATGCGGAGCGCCGCCGGCTTTCGATGGCCAGCGGGGGCGGATCACCGCATCAGCCGCACCCGCTGCCGGCGCTGGAGCTCTCCGAGCAGGAGCGTCGCGCAGCCTACGAGAAGCGTTGGCAGCTCGGCGGTGTGCTGTTCAGCAAGACATTTTCCGATCAGATGATCAGCATGGCCGCCAACGACACCGCCCGAACCTTCTGGGAAGAGAAGATCCGGGCGGTGGTCGACGATCCCGAGACCGCAGAATCACTGATCCCGAACGACCACCCGATCGGCACCAAGCGGATTTGCACCGACGACAACTACTTTCAGACGTTCAACCAGGACAACGTGACGCTGGTCAACTTGCGGGTGACACCGATCCAGCGCATGGATCCCGGCGGCGTGGTCATCTCCGCCGCGCGCTATGACCTGGACGCGCTGGTGTTGGCGACCGGGTTCGACGCGATGACCGGATCGGTGAACAAGCTCAACATCGTCGGTCGCGACGGCGAAACGCTGAAGCGGGCGCGGGCGTCCGGTCCGGTCACCTACCTCGGGCTCGGTGTTCCTGGGTTTCCGAACCTGTTCAACATCAGCGGCCCGGGCAGCCCGTCGGTGTTGGCCAACATGGCGCTGCACTCCGAACTGCACGTCGATTGGATTGCCGATGCGATCGGCTACCTCGACGCGCACGGCGCCGTCGGGCTCGAGCCGCGTACGGACGCGGCCGCCGAGTGGGTCAGCGAGTGCGCTAGTCGGGCGGCGGGCGGTTTGATGCTGCGCGCGAACTCGTGGTACCTGGGTGCCAACGTTCCCGACAAACCGCGGGTGTTCATGCCGTTCGTCGGCGGCTTCGGGGTCTACGGGCAGATCATCGCCGAGGTCGCCGCGGCCGGGTACAAAGGCTTCCAGGTTCTGTAAGTGTCCCGGTGAGCGGTCAGCGCCCATGCCGGGTACCTCGCCGGTTGTTAGCCTTGATGGGTGGGACCAGCGCAAACGTCGCCTGAATCGGGGCTGCCGAATCTGCCGGCTACCAGTTGGGCGGTTCTGGGCATGCTCGCATTCGGCGAGGAGGTCTCCGGTTACGACCTCAAGAAGTGGGCGGATTGGAGCGTCGGCTACTTCTACTGGAGTCCGTCGTTTAGCCAGATCTACTCGGAGCTCAAGCGGCTGGAATCCCACGGCTATGCGACATCGCGAGTGCTGCACGACGGCGGGTTACGCGGGCGGCGGGTCTACAAGATCACGCAATCGGGCCAAGACGCGGTCAGCAGGTGGGCCACCGAAGCTCCGACGGATCCGCCGATGCTCAAACATAGTGTGCTGCTTCGGATTTGGCTCGGGCATCTGAATGATCCGGATCGGCTGAAGGAGATTTTGCAAGAGCACATCGCCTACGTCGACAAGATGCGGCAGCGAGTAGCGACCGATGCACAGGCTGCGGCCGAAGAACCGGCCTGGGCCTACCCGCGGATCGCCATGCAATGGTCGGAGCGCTACTACGCGGCTGAGCGGGAACTCGCGCTACAACTGATCAAAGACATCGACGAGGCGGACGCGGTGCTCAAGCAGGGCAAGCGCGACGCGCACGGCGCGTTCCCGACGCCACGGCCGGGCCACTGGCGAGAAGTCGAAAAGCGGAAGCTGGCAGAGGATCCCGATCTTCCCTAACTGCGGGCCGGAGCCAGCCGCTTGAGCGCCAGCCCGCCTTCGAAGGGCCGGTAGCCGAACGCCGCCGGCGCCCGGTAGCCAGTGTCCTCAAGCGGCGTGTGCACCTCAGCAACCGTGGGCCCGATCTTGGCGGCGAGGGGTGTCAATGCATCGAGGTCGAACCGGTATAACCCACCGGCGTTGCCGCCCAGTATCTTTCGGCAGGCCTCCTCCGACTTGTCGTGCAGGGCCCAGCGGATGGCCAGCTTGGAGTGTGGTGTGAAGCCTTCCTCGTGCGGATAGTCGCTGCCCCACATGATGTGTTCGGGGCCCATGAAATCGATCATCCCCGAGTCGAACGGCGCCAGCTCGCTGGCCAGATAGCAGTTCCGCTGGACGTATTCGCTCGGTGTCAGGGTCAGCTCGTCGACGGACGACCCGCCGAACATCCCGTAGGTGCGGTTCCCGGCCGCGGATTTCATGGTGGGCACCATGGCGTCGAGGATGCCCAGTTGCCCTGGCACCCACAGGGTGCCCTGCTCGGTCGGCACGAACCGCAGCGTCGGGTACCGCTCAAACACCCCCGCGAGGATCAGGTGTCCAAGGGTGCGGTTGGCCCACAGCGCCATCTCGGTGATTAGTACCGCGTTGGACGCCGGCTGGTCCATCGGCATCTCGGGGCTGCCGGCGCCCGCGTGCTGCACCACCGTCAGGTCCAGATCAGCGCACAGCGCCCAGAGCGGTTCGTAGCGGGTGTGGAACAGCGGTGCGACCTGGGGGTCCCCCGGCGAGACCGGCGGCACGAGCACGCCGCCGAAGCAGCTCTGCTCGGCGCCCCAGCGAATCTCTTCCATGGCCAGCTCGAGATCGTTGGGAAAGACCTGAATCAACCCGCGGCGACGGGCCGGGGCCAGCGAACAGAAGTCGATCTGCCAGCGGTTGTGGGCCTGCACGCCCGCCCAGCGCTTCTCGAACTCGTCGCGGGTCCGGGGCAGGCTGATCGTGATGTTGGGGGTGGTCGGGAAGAACGGCGGAACCGTGTTGGGCAGCAGCACCTCGGCGGCCACCCCGTCGGCGTCCATATCGGCGATCCGGAGCTCGCTATCCCAGTTCCGGCTGGCGGTCGCGATGATCAGGTCATCGAACGGGCTGACGTAGGTCTTCGCCCATGCGTCGAACTCATCGTGCAGGCCCGCCGGCAAATACGGCTTGTAGTCGCCGATATCGGCCCCCGCGTGGGTGTCCGTCGAGATGACGACATACCGATCGATCGTGTCCCAGGTTGCGGCCATGGTGTCCTCCGTTGGTGCGTATCAAAGCCAGCCTCCTCGGTTGACCCGAGCGGCGGCAAGACCTCATTCCGATGAGCGGGACAGCAGAGCCGAAACATCGGCCCACGCCTGGTGCCGCGCCTTAGTGCAGATGTCAAGCCCTGCCATTGTCATGAAGCCGTGGATCGCACCCTCATAGTCGCGGTGAATTGTCGGAACTCCAGTGGCGACAAGCGCTTTCGCGTAACCGTCGCCCTCCGAGCACAGTGGGTCACACCCGGCGGTAATCACCACCGCAGGCGGCAGGCCGGTCAGCCGTGCCCGCAGCGGCGAAGCATATGGATGGCTGCGGTCCGCGAGTCTCGGAACGTATCGATCCCAGTACCAGGCCATCGCGGCAGCGGTGTTGTAGTAGCCCACACCGAAGCGCTGGTAGGACGGCGTGCCGAAGTCCGCGGCGATCACCGGATACATCAGCACCTGGCCTGCAATTGCGGGCCAGTCGCGATCGCGGGCCATGAGGGCGGTCACCGCGGCCAGGTTGCCGCCGGCGCTGTCACCGGCAACCAGCAGGCGGCCCGGGTCGGCGCCAAGCGCTCCGGCCTGTTGCGTCGCCCAGTCCGCGACGGCGTAGACATCCTCGGCTGCTGCCGGCCATGGCGATTCGGGTGCCAGCCGGTAGTCGACAGACACCACGACCGCGCCGATACCGTTCGTCATCGCGCGGCACAGTTCGTCGTGGGAATTCAGATCGCAAAACACGAACCCGCCGCCATGCGCGAAGACGACGACGGGCACGGGACCGGACGTCGCAGAAGACACGGTCGGCCAGTAGATCCGCACGGCGATGTCGCCCGCCGGGGAGGGCACGGTCCGGTCTGCAACGGCACCGACCGCCGCGGGACGCGGCGGCGGCACCGCACGCTCGCGGATCACGGCACGCAGTTGCGGCCCGGTCATGGTCTCAACGGGCGGGAAGTAAGAGTTGAGCGCCGGTAGCAGCTTGGCGATCTCGGCGTCGAGGCTCACGCGTACCGCAACGTGCGGACTGGTACCGGGTGTAGCGGTCGGGGCTGCTGCAGAATCGGCTGTACCCGGATGGCGACGCCGTTGTCGAAGTTTCGCCAGATGCTCAGCGCCGTCGTCCGCACCGGTCCAGCCAACCGGTGGTCGAAGGCCATCCGCTCCAGCGGACCGCACACCGAGACCGCGGCAATCGGCTCGGCGGCCTGACCGACGTCGCCGATCGGCGCAGCGACACAACCGAATCCAGCCACCAACTCCCCTCGCTCGTAGGCGAACCCGCGGGCCCGGATCGCCTTCAGCTCCTCGGTCAGCTGACGGCGAGTAGAAATCGTGTACTTGGTCTTGCGGGTCAACAGGTCGACGTCGAACTCGTCCAGCCGACTCGGCTCCGAGAACGCGAGCAGGGCCTTACCGACCGCGGTGCAGTGCGCGGGCTGGCGGCCGCCGACGCGGGAGGGCACCGCAGCGCCGAATCCGCCGGCGATCTTCTCCAGGTAGACCACATCCACGCCGTCGAGGACGGCCAGATGCACAACCAAACCGGTAGCCCGATGCAACTCGTGCAGAAAAGGTTGCGCGGCCCGGTGTAGCCGGTCCTGGTGCACCGCGAGCGATCCCAGTTCGACCAGCCGCATGCCCAGTTCGTAGTCGCGGCCCTGGCGGCGCAGCCAACGCAGGTGCACCAGCCGGTCGAGCAAGCGATGCGCCGACGAACGCGGCAAGCCGGTGCGGCGCACGACCTGAGCTAGGGATAACCGGCCGGGCCCGTCAAAGGCATCGAGAACCAGCGACACACGATCGATGACGGCGCTCGGGGTACAGG